>QILJ01000485.1 GCA_003233295.1 Ignavibacteria bacterium
ACGGTACGGGAAAAATTATTACGAAGCCTTGCCCCGCTTGTCATGGCGACGGCAGAATTTATGAAGAATCAACTATCAAAATCAATATTCCAGCCGGGGTTACCGATAATAGTTACATGACCTTAAGAGGTGAAGGTAGTGTCGGCAAAAACGGCGGTTCTGCAGGTGATATAATTGTAATATTTAAGGAATTGCCTCATCCGCATTTTGTCCGTGACGGTGATAATATTATATACGAATTGTCAATCAGTTATCCCGAGGCTGTGTTGGGTACAGAAGTAGAAATTCCGACATTGACCGGCAGGGCAAAATTAAAAATTGAACCTGGTACGCAAGCAGGTAAATTCTTGAAGATGCGTGAAAAAGGCATTCAGCATTTGAATAGGCATGGTGCTGGAGATCAATTGGTGAAAACAAATATTCACGTGCCTCGAAAAGTAAATTCACAAGAAAAAGAACTTTTGAGACAATTACAGAATATGCCGCATATAAAAGTTTAATACCGGTTTATCACGGTGGCAGATTTAAAAATTTTACGGTATTATACGTGCTGATTTACTATTTTATTTAATTATAAAAATTGGTGAACTGAAATCAGCTTTATAAAGAAAATAGGAAATAGAATTGGCTTCACTGAAATTGAGGTCAAAGTTATCTTGTTTATTACTGTTTCTTTCTTGGTTGGATCTTTGGCTTACTATTTTACGTACAAGTCCGAACTTGCTGAAGTAAAAAAATACGATTATTCTATGCAGGATAGTCTATTTTGGAATAACAAAAACAGTTCAAATTCTGTTTCAACAGATAAGAAAAAAGTTGATTATGAGCAGGAACTTTTAGATTTTAGTAATGATAATTATTCTGAAAGAACAAATAGTGCTGATCAACTATCTGATCGTAAGATAAATGTAAATAATTCAACTATAGAAGAGTTGATTTTACTGCCTGGGATAGGGGAAAAGACAGCGGAACATATTATTGACTTTAGAAATAAGAACGGTAAATTTCGTAGTATTGATGATTTAATTAAAGTTCCGGGTATCGGTAGAAAAAAATTAGCTAGAATAAAAAAACATATAATTATTGAATAGAGCATCAAAGCTTTTGGAGGAAAAATGAAAAAGAAAAATGATCCGTGGTACATTCATGCGGCTTTATGGGTTGTAATAGTTATCCTTACGTTTATTTTAATTCAAGTTTCTATTGTTGAACCTACTAAAATTACTCGTCTTGAGAATTACTATAAGAATGAATCGCGTGCCAGAATGACGAATCTAAAACAAGCTGAAATGTTATACGAGAAAATTCATGGAAGATACTCCGATAATCTTGATACTCTTATTAACTTTATTAAAACCGATACTACCGTACATGCTTTAATTGTTGGAGTTGATACTGTTACCAATAAATCAACTAACCCGTTTGTAAATTTAACCGACGGAAAATTTTCTCCGGAATCACTTTATATCTCTCCTCGATCCCGTAAAAATTTTATTGTAAAAATTGACACTACATTAGAAGTTGATACAGTGATAAACCGAAGAGGGAAAATTGTTAAAATTGATTCTAATATTACGATTGGTACTCGTTATGTGATTGAAAGTCCCGACAGTAAAGATAAGATTGGTGATCTTTATTCAGACGCATTGAAAAACACTTCTTCTTGGGAATAATATACTAACATGCTTTATTAATGAATCATGTTGGTATCAATATAACGGAAAATACACTTCAATTTGTTGAAGTAGTTGAAAAAAATAAGATTTATTATTTGGAGAACGTTGACGAAGAACTTTTTTCGGAAACACTGGATTTTCAATCTTCAGATTTCATTAACGTTCTTCAAACTGCATTCGATAATTTAACTCATCGTAGGCAAATTAAAAGTGATAAAATTTCCGTAGCACTTTCGATTGATCTATTTAGAATTTTTTCGTTTCCGCTTGAGTCACAACTATCCGGAAGTGATCTTCAGAAACAAATCGAATGGGAATTCTCCGTATTGTTTCCCACCTTATCATTTAAGGATCATATAATCAGACAGAAAAAAATATCGAGCGGTCTTTACTCTTATCCGGAAGCAATGATCATTGCAGTTGATCAAAAACCGGCAAGAGAAATTTATAATTTTTTACTTCAGAATGATCTAGTGCTGCAGTTTATTGATAACGCCCACTTTTCTTCCGATCTGCTGATAAAAAAGAATAATACAATATCTGTTTATGCGGGAGGTCAAACAGTTTCTTTCTGCAGCTATAAAAACAACGAGCTTACCGGATACAGAAAGTTTGCAGCAGGCAATAACACAAAACTAATTGACCATATAAATGCTTTTGCAGTACAGGATGAAAATAGTTTTAGTGAATTTTATATTGCCGGTGATACTGAATTTGCACAACTCCAGAAAGAGATTGAAGAATCGGTTAATATTAGTTTTGATAATATCAATCCGTTCGAGCGTATTCAACTTTCTGAATCATTTGTTCAGAATGATCATTATCTAAATAAAGCAAAGTTATTTTCTTCAGCGGCTGGAATTTGTTTCCGCATAGCTTAGTAAATCACCTTAACAATAATATTTTTCTATGAGAATAATAGCCGGAGAATTCAGAGGACGCACAATCAAGTTTCCAAAATCAAAACTTGTCAGACCCACAACAGACAAGAACAAAGAAGCAATTTTTAACATACTGAATAACTTCATCAATTTTAACGGAATCAAAACTTGTGATATTTATGCCGGTTCCGGTTCGCTGGGCTTGGAGGCATTAAGCCGCGGTGCAGAAGAAGTTCATTTTGTCGAAAAGAACTTCCATGTTCAAAAAATGCTGCGAGAGAATATCCGCAGCTTGAACTCAGAAGATTATTGCAGGGTGTTAAATATGACTGCGCTCAGATTTTCATCATTAAACGAACACGACATATACAACCTAATACTTTTAGACCCTCCGTTTTTTAAGGATGATGTGCACCAAGTAGTTGAAAACCTATTTAAAAATAATTTTCTAAGCAAAGACGGAATTATGCTTGTTGAACGCTCAATTCAGACAAAAGAAAGAGATGTTGAAAATTTTGGAAGAGAGCCGTTAAAACGGCTGGGCGATAGTCTTATCTACATTTTTGACTGAATTTCACAATATTCGATTTTTACCTAATATTTGAAATAATTACCGATTTTCTTAAGTTTTATATAAAAACAAATGCTTTTAGATGGTTAACTAAACTAATATTTGGTATCTTTTTTGAGTATATTTGATATAAATACAAAATCCATGGAAAAACAATGCATTTGGCAACAAAGAGAAGTTTATTCTTAACTTTTATATCTGTTACACTTCTTTTAACGGTAAGCAGTTGCACTCTAACAGAAAACCCTGATGAAGCATTAAAAAAAGAGAATAATTATTACGAAACAAAGGATGTTTCCAATATTCTGAACGGCACATGTGCCGCATCCGGCTGTCACGCTGAGAGCAATCCTGTAAATGGATTTTCTACGGAAATACAACCTCAAATTATGCTGGGTGCATCAAACAGACCTTTGGAAGGTGTTCGTAATTATGGCTACGGCGGTGATGATGTGATTCCCTATAGCGTAGATAAAAGTTTGCTTATGCAGTTTATCAATGGGAATATAGTTGATAAACTTTCGTACAACCACTCATCTATCCTCAGTTCAAACCAGATTAAAACAATAAAAAATTGGATTGCTGACGGCGCTCAAGATTATAAAGGCAATGTTCCATATTCTTCACCGGAAAGTTACCGGGTGTATGTATGTAATCAATATTCGGAAGATATCTCTGTAGTCGACGGTACAAACAACGTTGTATCATATTTAAATGATGTTTACGATCCATTAACAGAATTTGACACTCCGTATTGGGTTGCTGAATATGGTGATTATTATTACGTTACTCTTAGTGCGGCAGGTCGATTTGTCAAGTTCAGAAAATCTGACAATTCTCCCGTCCTTTCAATCAGCGGACTCTCTGATCCAGGCATTATCAAAATCAATAGCGACGGTACAAAAGCATATGTTTCAAGAGCATCAACAAGTGAATTTACCTACAGCAGTATTTATGTTATTAATCTGACAAATATGGTTATTCAGAAAGAGATCAATCTTCCTATAAGCGGCTTGCCGCATGGAATGGCGCTGGATAAACAGCGCGGTTTTCTGTTTGTTGCCGATGCCATAAATAATTTAATTCATGTTATTAATATTTTCTCCGACCAATTGATAGATTCAAGATTTGATTTAGTGAATGATTATTACCCGCTTTTCTTGGGTATTTCACCTGACGGTAATTATCTCTACATCACAGCCAATAAAACGAATCAACTTTTAGTAGCCAACGCCGGAAGCAGATCGGTTATCTCTAAAATTAATCTTCTTTCAAATCCAATGGGAGTAACCGTCTCAAGCACCGGTCAAAAAATCTATGTAGCATCAGGTGGTGGTAACGCTGTTGAGGTGATTACCAAAACCGCAGCATTTTGGGATAAGACGAACACAATTACTCATCCTGCATTCAGTATGCCTTTTGGTATTGATATAACTTCCGACGATAGGTATGTTTATGTTACTAACCAAAACTTGGAAGGAGATTTTGTTCCAGCTTATCAAGTAAAAGGAGAAGAATTTATTTCTACGTTGGAATTATTAACACTCAAACAGAAGCAGTTGAAAAAGTAATTGAAGTTGAAGAGAACGCTGGTGGAATTGCAGTAGAAAAATTATAAATTCTTCCTCTATTTTCATCACTAATCTTTGTCATAGGCTCATTATTTTTTTATATTTGGATAATTTAGCAAACAAATTTGTCGAGTTGGAATGAAACGCGTAATTTATCCCGGAACTTTTGATCCTGTAACGAACGGACACATAGATGTTATTAAAAGGGCAATAGATCTATTTGACGAAGTAGTTGTTACCGTTGCAAAAAATCCTTCAAAAAACTCTTTGTTCACAGTTGATGAACGATTAACAATGCTCAACGAATGTCTAAAAGAATTTAAGACAGTCTTTGTTGATTCTTTCGACGGGCTTATTGTCAATCATGCAAAAGAAGTGGGCGCTATTGGTATAATAAGAGGACTTCGTGCTATATCTGATTTTGAGTATGAATTCCAGATGGCATTAATGAACAGAAAACTAGATGAGAATCTTCGTACTATCTTCTTAATGCCTCACGAAAAATATACTTATCTGAATTCAACAATTGTAAGGAATCTTTCACAATTTGATGGGGATGTCAGTGACTTTGTTCCCCCGATAGTTGAGAAGATGTTGAAAGAAAAGA
>QILJ01000243.1 GCA_003233295.1 Ignavibacteria bacterium
ATGCGATCTCATCGGAGCCATACCGGCGCCGCCGCCTATGAATACCATTTCAGCATCAGTATCCTTCGCAAAAAACTCACCATAAGGTCCTGAGATCGTAACCTTGTCTCCGGGTTTGAGATTAAAGATATAAGAAGACATTTGTCCGGGCGGTACATCAGGCATTCTCGGCGGGGGAGATGCAATTCTAACATTAAGCATGATGATCCCTTTCTCCGATGGATAATTAGCCATTGAGTAAGCTCTCTGAATATGTTCATCAACTTTTGAAACATAGCGCCAGAGGTTGAATTTATCCCAATCACCTTTGTATTCGTCTTCGATAATAAAATCAGAATATTTTACTGTATGAGGTGGAGCCTCAATCTGGATGTATCCGCCGGCTCTGAAATCAACTGATTCACCTTCGGGTAAATTCAAGATCAATTCTTTTATAAAAGTTGCGACATTCCTGTTCGAGCGGACAGTACAATCCCATTTCTTAATATCGAATACTTCCGGCGGGACTTGAATTTTCATATCGCCTTTTACCGGTACTTGACATGAGAGTCTGTAATGTTCTTTAATTTGACCGCGTGAAAGTTTTGATGTTTCTGTTGGTAAAACATCACCGCCGCCTTCAAGCACCACACATTTGCACTCACCGCATGTACCGCCGCCGCCGCATGCAGAAGGTAAAAATATTTTCTGTTCAGCTAGAGCGTTAAGTAATTTTCCTCCTACTGATACGGTAACTGACTTTTCTTCATCGTCATTGATAATTATTTTTGCAGAACCGGATGCAACTAATTTAGATTTAGCAAACAGGATCAGGAGCACCAACGCAATTACAATGATGATGAACATTAAAACGCCAAAAAGTACTAAGCTTATTCCACTCATTAAGACTTCCTTATAATTGTATACCGGAAAACAACATAAATGCTATTGCCATAAGTCCAGCTATAATAAATGTAATCCCTAAACCTCTTAAGCCGGCTGGTACATTACTATATCTCATTTTTTCTCTTATTCCCGCCAGCGCTACAATGGCAAGCGCCCAGCCCATACCTGAACCGAACCCATAAACAACACTTTCAGCCAAGTTGTAATCTCTCTCCACCATGAATAGTGAACCGCCGAGAATAGCACAGTTAACAGTTATAAGAGGAAGAAATATACCAAGTGAATTGTAAAGGGAAGGTACATATTTATCTAAGGTCATTTCAAGAATTTGAACTATAGCAGCAATAACTCCAATATAAGTGATAAGACCAAGAAAAGTTAGGTCAACCGATTCAAGTCCAGCCCAAGATAACGCTCCTTCTCTTAGTACGTGCTGGTAAATTAAATTGTTCGCAGGAACAGTGATCGCTTGGACGAAAACAACCGCAATTCCAAGACCGATCGCCGTATCCACTTTTTTGGATACTGCCATGAACGTACACATTCCGAGAAAGAATGCCAACGCCATATTTTCTATAAAGATTGATTTTACAAACAGGCTTAAATAATGTTCTAACATATCAATCCTCCTCTACCTGTTCTGGGTGAAAAGTTCTTAAAATCCAAATGAATATCCCGATAATAAAAAATGCACTTGGTGCTAAAAGAAATAAGCCATTGCCCATATACCAGCCTCCGTCATTTGTAAGAGGAAGGATGGTAAAACCAAACAATTTCCCCGAACCAAACAATTCTCGAATAAATCCAACAGCCAAGAGAATAACTGTGTATCCTAATCCATTTCCGATACCATCAAGAAAACTTTCCCACGGTGGATTCTTCAATGCGTATGCTTCCGCTCTGCCCATTACAATACAATTTGTTATTATCAATCCTACATAAACAGAAAGCTGCTTACTTATATCGTATAGAAACGCTTTAATCACTTGATCGGCTATAATTACCAATGATGCAATAATGGTCATCTCGACCAAAATTCTTATACTTCCAGGAACATGGTTCCTAATAAGACTGACAAATAAGTTTGAGAATGCAACAACTACGAGCACTGCAAGAGACATTACTGCAGCTGTTTCTAACTTTGTAGTAACAGCAAGCGCAGAGCAGATTCCTAAAATTTGTAGTGCAATAGGATTATTCTTGAAAATCGGGTCGAATAAAATCTCTTTATATTTAGACATTTTTATTTCCTCCCTTCAATTTATCGATGAAAGGTTTATATCCTTGTTCACCTAACCAGAATCTAACCAAATGACTTACTCCTCTTGTTGTGAGTGTAGCTCCGGATAACCCGTCAACTTTATATTTTGCATCGGGAGAAGAAGCATCAACAACACCCTTGATAACTTCTATTCTCAATTTCCCATTTTCGTCATATATCTTTTTATTGATCCATAAATGTTTCCATTTAGGATTATCAACCTCGCCTCCTAATCCCGGAGTTTCGCCATGCTGGTAAAATGTAAAACCTTTTACGGTATTCAGATCCTTATCCAACGCGATAAATCCATAAAGAGTTGACCACAAACCTTTTCCGAAGATAGGAAGAATATATTTATCTACTTTACCATCTTTCATCACTCTGTAAACTGCCATAGCTTTGGGTTGCCTTTTAATCCCGGCAATATCTTTATCCGCGGGAATATCCTCACCCCATTTAGAACTTGACTGAAGCACTTGTACATTAAATTTATCTATGTTCAATTCATCATCGTATTCAGATTTGGGAATAACGTCACCGGTGGCAAGATCAATTATTTCCGGAGAGATGTTTTCTTTAAAAGTTTTATTCAGGTCTTCTCCCTCTTTATAAAGATCACCCGCTATTAAAATGTTTTTTAAAAGGTCTAATTTCTTGTTCTCTTCCTGCAGGGGTTTTAGTCCAACTGCTGCAGATGAGACCAAGATAGAAGCCACAAAACATACACCCAGTGCAACTTGAAGTGTTTTCTTTATACTATCATTGGACATTTCTTGCAAGCCTCCTCTTGATGTTAGATTTAATAACAAATCGATCGATAATCGGGGCAAAAACATTCATGAGAAGAATTGCCAGCATCATTCCTTCGGGGAATGCCGGATTAACAACTCTTACCAACACAACTAAAATCCCGATGAAGAAACCATAATAATATTTTCCTTTTTCAGTAATAGCTGCTGTGACTGGATCAGTAGCCATAAAAACAGTACCGAATGCAAAACCGCCAAGAACCAAATGCCAAATTGGTGTAACGGCAAACATTGGATTGGTTGAACTTCCCATCCAATTAAATGTTAATGACATTACGATCATACCGACTAAAACACTGAACATGATCCGCCACGATCCGATACCCGTTACTATTAAAATTAAAGCGCCAATCAAGATTGCCAATGTTGAAGTTTCACCCATTGAACCAGGTATCAACCCGATGAAAGCATCCCACCATGAGTATGATAAATGCATTGCGGAATCAGCTAATTGAGCTAATGGAGTTGCCTGACTTAAACCATCAACGGCAATCCAAACTTTATCGCCCGATATCTGAGCAGGGTATGCGAAGAATAAGAAAGCACGTCCCGTTAAAGCCGGGTTCAAAATGTTCATTCCAACACCGCCGAAAACTTCTTTTCCTATTACAACACCGAATGAAACACCAAGTGCAACTTGCCAATAGGGAATATCGGGCGGAAGAATTAAAGGGAAAAGCATACTTGTAACGAAAAATCCTTCGTTGATTTCATGCTTTCGCACAACTGCAAAAAGTACTTCCCAAAGTCCGCCAACAGCTACTGTGACCAGATAAACCGGAAGGAAATAGAGAGCACCTAATACCATATTTGATAATATGGAAGAAGCATCAAAACTAAGCCCCATCCAACTGAAAAAGTGCTGCTGCCAGCCGGACGGTTCATAACTGCTCAAACCGGAGATAGCAAGATTAGCTTGATAACCCGTATTATATAAAGCCATTATAATTGTCGGGATCAAAGCATAAATAACCATCAACATCATTCTTTTTAAGTCTAAACCGTCCCTTACATGTGATGCTTTATAAGTAACTTCTCCTGACGTGTATAAAAATGTGTCAATCGCTTCGTAAAGAGGGAAAAGCTGCTCTAATTTTCCTCCCTCTTTAAAGTGTTTTTCTTGATTATCTAAAAAGTTTCTGAGGAATTTCACTAATTAACCTTCCTTCTCTATTTTTGTTAAATTTCTTCTTAAGTTTTCCCCATGATCAATTTTTGAAGGGCATACAAAAGTACATAATGCCAAATCTTCTTCATCCAATTCAAGACAGCCCAACTGCTCGGCTTCCTCAATATCGTCAACGGCAAGAGCACGTAACAGATAGTTGATAGTGATATCCAGAGGCATTACTTTTTCGTAACTGCCAATAGGTACAATTGCACGATGCCCGCCGTTAAGCGCGGAAGTAAAGTTGAACCTTTTACCGGGAAGAATAGAAGAGAGCATTACGGATTTGACAGAAAACTTCTTAGGACTTGGATTTACCCATCCGAAGAGTTCACGTTTTGTATCTTCTTCAATAACAGAAACTTGCTGGTGAAACCGACCTAAATATGATAACATCCCGGAAGCTTTGAACCCACTTAATACCGAGCCGGAGATCACACGATTCGGTCCGTCTTTTAATTCTCCTTGTGTCAATTCATTTAAATCGGCTCCTATTTGAGTCTTGATCA
>QILJ01000373.1 GCA_003233295.1 Ignavibacteria bacterium
GTACTCGTTATGGATTTTGTAGATACAATGGGAACGCTCATCGGCGTTTCGTATCGTGCCGGTTTCCTAGATGAGAACGGGAATTTACCCGACATTGAAAAACCTATGCTCTGCGATTCGACTGCTACAATCGTCGGAGCCTTGCTTGGGACAACCACAACCGGTACATTCATCGAATCCGCTGCCGGAATTGAAGCCGGAGGACGCTCCGGTTTTACCTCTGTTGTTACAGCGCTTCTCTTTTTAGTAGCGTTATTCTTTGCCCCAATATTAACAGTGGTTCCGTCGTATGCTTACGGCTCTGCACTTATAATCGTCGGGATGCTAATGCTGCGACCGATAGCCAGATTGAATTTTGATGATTTAACGGATGTGATTCCCGCTTTTCTCACAATCGCATTGATGAGCTTTACGTACAACATTGGCATTGGAATGACTGCAGGATTTGTTATTTATCCAATTGCGAAACTTGTCGGCGGTAAGCCAGAGGAAATACATAATGCTATGTGGGCTTTATTCGGTGTTTCAATTCTCTTTTATATCTTTTATCCATATTAATAAATTGGAACGCTGATCTTTATGATTGGTTATGATTTAAAAAAAATAGAAGCCCAACTTTAATTTCCAATTCTTGTCCCAATAAGTTGGGTTTTCTTTCTTACTCTTATATAACACCTCACAAATTTTTGATTTATATGTCGTATCAAAGATTGTGATTTTATAATTTTCAATTATTGTATAACTTTAGTTTTAAATAAAATAGTTTTTAATAATTCTAGATAGTTTTTATTCCTTGATAATTTTTCGATACATATTGGCAGCACACGTCTTGCCCTTTATATTTGCGGTCTTTACACTGATGTCGGTTTTTCTGCTTCAGTTCTTTATGAAGTTCGCCGATAGACTAATAGGCAAAGGGTTAAGCACAATGGTCATAATTCAATTGGTTACCTACAACTTGGCGTGGATGCTTGTGCTTGTAATCCCAATGGCTGTGCTTATCTCTACGTTAATGGCTTTCGGAACTTTATCACAGAACAACGAAATAGCAGTGTTAAAGGCAGCCGGAATGAGTCTTTATAAAATGATGCTTCCGCCGCTATTGGGAAGCATTATCGTAGCGTTATTTTTAGTTTGGTTCAACAATAATATTTATCCCGATGCTAATCATGCAGCGCGTGTTCTAGCCTATGATATCTCTCGCAAAAAGCCCACGCTCTCCTTGGTGCCGGGTGTATTCTCGCAGGAGATTCCCGGCAAATCAATTTTGGCTCGTTCAATCGATCCGAAAACAAATGAGATGGGCGATTTAACTATTTATGACAGATCCGATCCGAAAACCATTAACATAGTTACAGCAAAAAGAGGAAAACTCTATTTTGTAAAAAACCAGACAAAATTAGTCCTCGATCTATATAACGGTGAAATTCATACATCGAATGTTTTCGACAATAAAGATTACAGAAAAATTCTATTCAAAAGACATAAGATAGTCATGGATGCGGATGAGTTCTCCTTCAATCAGTCATCTGCCCAATCGATGAGACGAGGTGACCGCGAACTTGGAGCGGCGGCAATGCGGAAGTTTGTTGACAGTTTGGAAATAATAAGAAAAAGATATCAGTCCGAGCTGGATGAAAAGATTAACAATAATTTTTTGCCCAAGTTAGAAATTAAAAATCTAAAACCGGAGCAGACACTCCAAACCACAAAATTGAAAGCAGCTAGTACCAAATCGGATGTCTTTACCAAATCAAAAAAATATATTTATCTCAGAGTCGGTGATAAGATTAAAACAGCAAAGGGAAGTTTAAGATCAAGCACAAGAAGGCTACAGTATAACAAGGAACGAATTGATAATTATTGGGTAGAGATCCACAAAAAATATTCTATTCCTTTTGCTTGTATTCTGTTTATCCTCGTCGGCGCACCGCTTGGAACAATGACGCGTAAAGGCGGATTCGGAGTTGCTTCAGGAATTAGTCTGATATTTTTCCTAATGTATTGGGCTTTTCTGATCGGCGGCGAAAAACTTTCCGATAGGGCTATGCTCTCCCCTCTCTGGGGCACATGGAGCGCTAATGTAGTACTTTTATTTATCGGGGCTTACTTGACATACAAAAGCGCTAAAGAGCGCGTTACAATTGATTTCTCTTTCTTACAAAAATTGGTTCCAAAAAGTTTGAGATCAAAAAAGGAAGAAGATGAAGATAATTGATAAATACCTGATAAAGCAATTTCTTGTAACCATGCTTTTTTCACTTCTGACTTTCTTGGCAATTTTTATCGTCATCGACATAATGGAACATATTGATGAATTCATCGATTACGAAGTTCCTTTTCATATCATTCTGAAATACTATGTAGTGTTTTTACCTCAAATGATTCGCTACATGACACCAATATCCGTGCTTCTCGCTGCATTATTCGTTACCGGTAAAATGTCTGATCAAAATGAACTGACAGCGATGAAATCAAGCGGGGTGAGTTTATACCGTTATATGGCGCCGTTTGTTATTACTGCTTTAGTTATAAGTTTATTAAGCGTTTATTTTGGCGGTTATGTTGCACCTTTATCCAACAAAATTAAGGTGGGTATTGAAAGAGAGTACATGGACTGGGGAACAATACAGAGCGGGAACAACATTTTTTTTCAAGACAGTAAAACCAGGATTGTGACAATCGCTTCGTACAATGTTCACACGGAAAGAGCGAATATAGTAAGTATACAAGACTTTGACCCAAAAGATATTACACGTATGCTTAACAGGATTGATGCGCTGAAGATGAAATACGATACTACGAACAATTCATGGATATTATCGGACGTTGTTCAAAGAACTTTTAATGATACATCGCTGACGATAAAAAACTCCGCCGAAATGATAATAACAGACCTGAACTTTACTCCCGATGAGGTTATAAAAAAGCAGCTTAAACCGGAGGAGATGACTTTAACCGAATTGAAGCAGCTTGCCGATGATCAATTAAAAACCGGGAACAATCCGCGCAGAGCGATGATAGAATATCACTCGATAATTGCTTTTGCATTTGCAAGCCTGATCACAGTTTTGTTCGGTCTTCCAATTTCCAGCAATAAACGAAAAGGCGGACTTGCGCTGCAGTTCGGTATTAACTTGGTAATCACATTTGCATACTTGGTATTCATGAGTATCAGTCAGGCTTTTGGTAAAAATGGAGTAATGAGCCCGGTTCTTACAGCCTGGTTTGCCAATATAGTTTTCTTTTTAGCTGCAATGATCAATATTGCCCGGGCGCAGAAATAAATTACTTTGTTTCCAGTCGAGATATTTCTTCCCAATCCGGCGGAGGAGGATTTAAAATAAATTCTTCACACCTTTCTAAATAGATCTGAGAAAGTTTGTCGTTCGGAATTTTATTCAATGAATCTTGGAAGTGCTGTTTTGCCTCTTCAAAATTTCTTTTCATGTAGGTATCATAACCCTTAATAAAACTATCGAATAATTTGTATTTATCTAATGAGGCAGGATCATCTTTTAGACCTAACAATTCATAGACAAGAATCGATTCTGTTTTCCCCTGCACAATAATTTTATCAACAACTCTTACTAATGCGTGCTCGGCAACTTTTCTGTAAGTAAATTCACTTATCATTATGCTCGTTCCATAAAGCTTATTCGCCCCTTCCAGACGTGAAGCAAGATTTACACCGTCACCCATTACAGTGTAATCGAAGCGTTCGTTCCCGCCAATATTTCCGACCACAACTTCACTGCTATTAATACCAATTCTCGCTCTGATTGGTTTTTTTGTATCTTTGATCCAATTATTTTTTAACTCATCAATTTTCTTCTGCATTTGGATTGCCGTTCTGCATGCCTTCAATTCTTGGTCATCAACCTCAATTGGCGCACCCCAAAATGCCATAAGGGAATCTCCGAGATATTTATCCAAAGTACCGTTGTTTGTAAGAACAATTTCTGTCATGATATGTAAATAGCCGTTGATGAACTCAACCAATTCTTCCGGTTCCATATTTTCTGATATAGATGTGAATCCTTCAATATCACTAAAGAGAGTTGTAATTTCTTTCTTTTCTCCACCGAGGGATAATTTATCAGGATTTGAGAGCAGTTCACCCACAAGCGTTTTACTTACATAATGCTCGAACATACCTTTTATTACTGCATTCTGTTTTAATATTTTCATTGCATAATAAACAGTGGTTGAAAAATAACCCGAGACTAGTGCTGCAACCGGACTGATAAAAGCCATCACATAGTTGTTCTCGTTGAAAAGACGAAGACCTAAAAGGTAAGTAGTAAATATGAGCAGAGAAAGAAGCGTAAGATTGAAAATTTCGGAAACTATCGGGTTCAATCTCCTATTTATTTTGAAAACAGAAAAAAGTAAAAATGATAAAAATGATAAAATTATTATTACAAAAATTTCACTCGATTTCGATTCCTTGTATAAAAAGTCATTCCATAAAATATTCTGAACAGCATTTGCATGGATCTCAACTCCCCACATAAGATTGTCTCCTTTCCTTACTCCAGGACTATAAGAAACAGGGTAAAGATCTCCATCCTCGGGTAGTGTAGAGCCGATCAGAACAATTTTATTTTTGAATATTCCGGATTG
>QILJ01000348.1 GCA_003233295.1 Ignavibacteria bacterium
TCTCTACTCTACTAGGTCCATCTGAGTTTTGTATGGAAAACTCATCTATGAACAGTGTGCCATAAAATTTAGTTTTTATCTTTGGAATATTATACCAGAACGAAGCGAACAACTGGGCATTACCGGCGGTATTATCGGCGGTATTATCGGGATGAGTGAAGTAATGATCAGCCAACCTAAAAAACATAACAGGGATCAAATAAATTGGCTGGAAAGCATCACTATAAACAATTGACTCACCGAGTGTAAAGTTAAAAACAGTCCATGGAGTAAATGAAAACTCATGAGTTACATAATACTTAGGCACGAAAACTTTCCCAGCCGCTTTCATTATATCTAATTGTTGATGAATCAATTACTTGTGAATTAAGCCACCCATGGACATAGGAAAACTTAAACCAATCAGTTGGATAAACTTCTATCTTTAGCTGCGGGAAAGAAGGAGCTTTATTTCCAAGTATCAGTTTGCCCTGTTTACCTTCACCATAGTAAACATAGTCTTTACCAATTATAAAACTTCCCCATGAATTGGAAAAAGTAAGATTAGCATTTACCTCGTCAAATTCAAAACCTCTTTCTTTTTTGACTCTAAATGTAAAACCGGTTAACGGAGAAAAGTCTCTTGTGTAATCAATATTGTCGCCGGTCTCAGTATTGTCTCTAAAATTAAGATCAAATCCGACCCAATCGCTTATCCTTCCGTAAAATGAAAGTCCATTCCATAAATGAGTTTCACTTGTAAGTTTTCCGCTGCCGTATTTATATCCCAGAATTGGATCAAGTGTAAAGGTAAAAAGAGAATCATCATAATCTACAAAGTGAAATCGTCCGTACTCATTAAAGCCAACCACACCCCAAAGATTGAATTTACCTTTTTTATCAACAAGGATAGAATCTACATTCACGTTTATCCTTTTCAATTCTCGTGCATATTCTTCTGTATAAAAGATCAGCTCTTTATTCTCAAGCGGAGTAAGTTTATCATTCTCATCTTCTATAGCAGTCTTTAATTTTTCAGCAATATAGATTCTGGAGAAGGGTTTGATCTCTGAATTGATCTTGAAATAACCTTGGATTGAAAGTCTATCCAGATAACCGTAAATACTTTTATCTGGGGTATTCATAACCGTCCAGTTCAATAATTTTGTATTTTTCATGTACGGAATTAGCAGAACGTCAAATTGATTTTGAGAAAATGCTTCATGTATAAGCGCAATGCATCAAATATGTAATTGAAATAAAAAACACAATCAAGAAAAACATAAAAAAATTATGACTAACTGGTTTACTGGAGAGATGTGAATACCCCAGTTACTTTTATTAAGCGGTTCATAGTTCACTTGGGAAAAGATAGGTGAAGCAAATAGCAGTAATATCAAAAGGAGAGCAAGTATTATAGCCTTGGAATTAACGATTTTCATAAATATAAAAATAAGAAATTTGATTTATAGATGTTTGCTTGCGTTAAAGATTGAAAGTAATTTTATTTCGTACAATTAGATGATTGAGGCTTGTCTCTGGTATCATAATGCTCGTAAATAAAATTTCCATAACACAAAAGTTTCGATAGATATTCAAGATTAGAATTTTATAATCTAGTTTGAAAAAGGATGACTAAAATCATAAGGGATTGTTTTTGTAAATTGATATACTGACTTACAATTTAGACTCATTAATCTACATTATAGTTATGGTGCGTTGTATAAAACCGCATAGATTAAAACCCGTAGTTAAGCGACATAAAGAATTCGTTTTGGCGCTTATCTGTTAATATATCATCAGATTGTTCTTCAGAGGTTAAATAAGAATTGTAAGTTAAGGATATAAATGTTTCGTGAATGATTTCATATTTTGCATTAAAGCCCCAGTTTGTATAGTTTGTTCTCAAGCCGAATAGGAATGGTTTAGAAGGACGAGTATATTGATCATCAACGGTACCATCTCCACCTTTGCGAATATATTCACCCCAAACTTTAGCTTGCAGTCCGCGGAGTATCCTGTAATTGATAGAGACATAGATTTGATCGGCATTATGCTGCATCCAATGACCCATAACATAACTTCTGCTCTCGTATGTCTGTGTAGGGATATAGTGCCTATAAACAAAGGGGTTAATGCGTGTGTAGTTAATTGATAAAGTCAAATTGTTGATCGGAAGATCAGTTAATGAGCCTCCAACTGTAACTCCAAGTTGATTTCTTTCGCGCTCAGGATCACCAATATCTGACAAAGCGATCTCATCAATAAAGAGTGTTGCAAATAGATGAGTATTAGGAATATGACCTCTTGAACTTAAGTTAAAGAAGAATTGAGAATTAGCGCCTGCATTGTTGTTGTTATCACTCAGGTAATGATCTGCAGCACGGAAAAAACTGAAGGGAAAGAGATATAAGAACTCCAACTTATCACTGTAAACAATAGATTCGCCGAGCGAAAATGATAATCCGTGAATGGGATAAAAAGTTAATGTATGCGAAGCTAAATATTTGTTTCGATATTGTATTCGATACTGATTATCTCTATAAGTTGAATATATTGCTGACGAGTCAATTACATCAGATTCCAGCCATGCATGGAAATAATTAAAACTGATCCAATCAGTCGGATAGAGATCGAATCTGAAGTAGGGAAAAGATGGAGCTTTAGAGGAAAGAGTAAGAAGCCCGTTACCGCCGTAACCCCAATTGATAAAATCTTTCCCTATGGAGAAAGAACCCCAGCTCCAATCAGTTCCAACCATTGCACGGAATTCACTATATTCAACACTATTAATGCTTCGTTTGGATGGAGTGATCCCGGTAATAGGTGTATTTATTTTTTTCTTATCTACGTTGTTTCCCACTTCCGAGTTATCTCTAAAATCGAAACTGAAGCCAATATAGTCAGTCAAATAACCATAGACAGAAAACCCATTCCATAAATGAGTCTGTTTTTCTCCATCATTCTGACCGAACGAGTAACCAAGTATTGGACTAAGATTAACTGCAAATAAACTATCCTCATAACTAAAAAGACGTATACGTCCGTAAGGATCTTTCCCAGCAAAAGTAAAAATATGATTCCGAATGCTAGCTACTTGATTTTGGATTTTAGACGCTTGTCCATTATTTCCAGTATCCAGTTTCCGGTATCTAGTATCAAGTTTACTTATTTCCCTACCAAAATCTTCCATATAGAATATTAGTTCTTTCTTTTCCAATCTTGTAAGTTTCTCTGAACCCTTTCTACACTCAAGAAGTTTTTCTGCAATATATTTCCGAGGTAAAGGCTTTATCTCATCATGATATTCAATAATTCCTCGTTGACTGATGCGAGAGAGATATTGATAAACATCACTATGTAATGGTTGGTTTACTACTTGTGAATACAGAGGAGAAAGGTTAAGTGAGAATAAGGAAATAATAATCAGAAATAAAAATTTCATACTTGGATTTTTCATAGCTGTAAAAATAAGTAATTTGATAACTTGATGCTAATTGAAGGTATGCTTGGAAGGCGGGATTATTGAACCAGAGTAATCTTACTTAACCACAAATGAAAATCGGAAATCAGAATCTGTCAACCAGTGGGAGAAGTAAGAAGGCAAACGGCAAAGTCAAACGTGAAAATCAGAAGTAAGAAGGCAGAAATCAAAAGATGAGTTCAAAGAAAACAGCTACGGCAAGGATATTAAGTTCAACCAACCTCGAGTCTTACTGAGCTTAATGACAACAAGCGAAGGCTTACCGAAAAGAGTAAGAGGTCATATAGAAATAAGTTTTATGGCGTTAGTATGCTTAAGACAGTTAGAATATAGGGTGAAAACGCAATACATAGAAACTTTCACCGGAGAAAATAAAGAATGGATTATTACATAGTCAGTGTAGCATCTTAACAGATATAACGACTAACAAAAAATATTGCTTACCTTCAAAAACTACAACCGAGCTAAAGAAAATCTATCAGACTGTCGGGGAAAAAATAGACTTAGTGCCATTCGAAATCAAATAGGTGCTAGTTAAAATATTACTTAATCAAAACTGTAGTGCCTTAGATTGTTTTGTGTCTGAAGTTAGGAAAATCAAGAATATACTTAGCGCTCTTTATTAAACGCTTTATAGATTTCCTTGAACTCAGCGATAATATTTTTTGAACTCTTTTTTACACTTAGTCTGCTGTCTCTATCACAGCTCCATGTAACCGGAAACTCGAGAACTTTGTAATCTTTTTTCAAAGCTAGCAGAATTATTTCTATTTCAAAAAGAAAACCGTTAATTCTAAGTTGGGAAAACAACTCTTTAGCGATCTCGCCTTTATATATTTTAAATCCGCATTGAGTATCGGTCATATTTGGGGGAATGTGTAGAAACAACTTTGAAGCTAAACCGAAAAAGAAAGAAATAATTCTTCTGTCAATATCCTGTTTTTTTACAATTGTTGAGCCGGGTAATTTGCGCGAACCGTTTGCTATATCACACTTGTTTTCTTTGATCAGCTTGATTCCTTTCAATGCGTTATTAAAAGGAACGGTTAACCCGGCATCGGCATAAAGGATTATTTCACCCTCAGAACGTGTTACTCCTTCTCTAATTGCTGCACCTTTACCAGAGTTTTTATCTAATTCAATTACATCAAATTCGGTTTTTATTTTATCGCGGTAGGAGTTTGCAATATCGGATGTTCCATCTTTGCTTCCGTCATCCACAATGATAATTTGTCCGCTGTTAAAATTCTCTCGGATGAACTTATCCGCAGCAAAAATGTCTTTCTTTATTTTTTTGCTCTCGTTATATGCCGGTATGACTATTGATAATTCCATTTAACTCTAG
>QILJ01000161.1 GCA_003233295.1 Ignavibacteria bacterium
ATCCCCAACTCAAGGAATTCTTAGGGGAAGAAGTAATATCAAACTTTGAAAAGTCTATAAGCAAAGATGCAATAAAGAATATTTTTACCGGACTGATGCTGAAATCTTCCGATGAAATTGCATTGAAAAAATGTATTGATTTAATAGATGAAGCAATTCAGTGGAAGGATGATATTAGTAATGATGATAAATTATTCAGCATTCTGAAAAATGAGTACGGATATGATATTGGTCTTCTCGCAATGTTTTTTCTTAATCATGTTCAGCTAAATAAAGATGATGCAGTATTTACTGATGCCGGGATTCCCCATGCATATTTAAAGGGAGATATTGTAGAGTGTATGGCTAACTCTGATAACGTGGTGCGAGCCGGACTTACTCCTAAATTCAAAGATGTGAATACTCTTTTGAAAATTTTAAATTATGATGACTTGAACTCAATACTTACAGCCGAAAAGACTGGTGACAGCACAATTTACTCTCCGCCGATAGATGAATTTAGAATTGAAAAAATAAGTCTCAAAAATAAACAACTGGAATTATCAACTCGAAAACAAGTTGAAATATTGCTCGTCACAAAAGGGAAGATAAATGTTTTTACGAGTGATGATAATCATATCTCTTTCAAAAAGGGAGAAGCATTTTTAATTCCTGCCGTTGTTGAGCGATATACTATCGAATCAGAGAACAGTGCAGTCATATTCAGAGTCTTAATTCCATGATTTCCCGGAAGATAAAGAGATGATTTCAGTTTTACTTTTCACATTCGAAATTGTTGCTCCGATTTTTTTCCTTATATTAATCGGTTCTGCACTGCAGAAGACCAGTTTAGTAAGTGATACATTTGTCAGGCAAAGCTCCAATTTTGTGTTTAATATTTCACTCCCGGCATTGATATTTGTAAAACTTTCTAATGTTTCTATTGAGGAGACTTTTGATGAAAGTCTGATCATTACATCAATGATACTCGTTTTCATTATTTTTCTTATAAGCTGGGGAGTATCAACCTTTATCGCCAAATCTCCGGAAGACCAAGGGTCGTTCATTCAAGGAAGTTTCAGAAGCAATTTTGCAATTGTTGGACTGGCAATCATTTTAGGAATGTTCGGTGAAAAAAGTCTCGGTAAAGCCGCATTATTGCTGGCGTTCATAATGCCCTTATATAATGTCTTAGCTGTTATAGCTCTTACCGTTCCGTTCCACAAAGAGAGTCATATTAAGTTAAGCAAAATGATAAAGGACATCCTAACAAATCCATTAATAGTCGCTGCCATAGTTTCAATATTTTTCTCAATATTTGAAATCAAAATATGGTCGCCGATTGAAAAAACAATGCACTATCTGGGAACTATTGCTCTGCCATTGGCTTTGGTTGGAATCGGTGCTACGCTAAAAATGGATAGGATTATTAAAGCATCAACTTTAGCATTTACATCATCTTTCCTGAAAATAATTCTGTTCCCTGCATTAGCGGTATTAGTCGGGTCGGCTGTAGGTTTTAAAGGTTCTGACTTGGGGATATTCTTTATACTGTTTGCTGCTCCGACAGCTATTGCATCGTTTGTTATGGCTGAAGCAATGCACTGCAATTCAAAATTAGCGGGAGATATTATTGCCATTTCTACTGTGCTGTCAATATTCACGATTACTATTGGATTGGTAGTGTTAAAATATTTTGGATATATTTAAAATAGAACACTGATAACATGGACTTTACAGATTTACACAGACCATTATTGTAAAGCCAATCGCTGATTGGCTTTTTTTACACGGGAGTTCTGAAAGTTTATTCGAAATAACCGCATTGTTTAACTCATTCATATAAATAATACTTCTTCGATAATTCCCGGAATGGTTCAACATCTTTATCCAAATATTCTTCTACATCGGAAACTTTAAAATTTTTCATGAACTCTTTTCGCACTTTATCGGTTCCCATCGCCTTATCGAATGCACTTAAATGTCTCGGGTTAGTCTTCTCAAAAATATTATAATCGGGGTACATTTTTCGGAGTTCCTGTAAAACATAAAGTTGAGTTTTCATTAAAGGTGCGGTCTGATGATCTGTTATAAAAACCTCAACACCAGAGATCGTTTTACCAGCGCTGAACGCATAATAAGGCGTGTAAGAAATCGGCATAAACCGAAGTCCTTCCAGCTGCAAGTTGTTAAGTCTTTTTGCCAATTCAATTCCGTTAACATTTTTGTAAGCGAAAGTCTGAAAGGGAAGTGTGTAGCCGACACCGATCGAAATTACATCCCGCAATTCTCCAACAATCCCGGACATTACATAAAAGAAAGGCGAATCCTTATGCGGTATATGCGGTGAAGTAGGAACCCATAACAATCCGGTATCTTCAAAACTATATTCACGTTTCCATCCTTCCATCTTTACGATTTCCAGATCGCACAGTACTCCGTCGGTAAGCATTCCTTGTTCGTTGATTAGTTTAGCTAACTCACCGACTGTCAAACCGTAAACATACGGAATCGGATATTGACCAATAAAAGAGAAGAAGCCGTCTTCAACAACATTACCTTCAATTCTGTTTCCGCCAAGAGGATTTGGGCGATCGAGAACAACAACTTTTTTGTTGAAATCAACTGCTGCTTCCATGATTTTCCCGAGTGTGCTGATAAAAGTATATGAGCGGCATCCGATATCCTGAATATCATAAACAATAATATCAACATTACGCAGCATTTCCTTGTTCGGCTTCCTATTTTTTCCGTAAAGAGAATAAACCGGAAGTCCTGTAACAGCATCGGTGGAATTATCAATTTTGTCGCCTCCTTCAACATCGCCGCGTATTCCGTGTTCTGGTCCAAAAAGGGCAACCAGTTCAAAGCCTTCTCCGTTAAAAAGAATATCAATAGTGGAATTCAATTTACTGTCAACACCAGAAGGATTTGTAACTAAAGCAACTTTTTTCCCCAGCAGAATATCAAAATTATTTTCCTTAAGAACTTCAATACCGAGTTTTACTTTAGGGCTTTGCGAAAAAAGAGAAGAACTGAACATAGTGAAAAATAAAATTGCCGAATAAATAGTTAATTTTTGCATTACTGCTCCCTTGAGTAAATTATTTCACCATCTTTTATTGTCATAATATTTAAATTCCTCCCAATGTTATACACGATCTCGGAATAATCTTTTGCATCAAATACTGCAAAGTCAGCGTTCTTTCCAATTTCAATACTTCCGGTTTGATCTGATAAATTGAGAGCATATGCCGCATTTAGTGTTACGGCTGTAATAGTTTCTTTAATTGTCATATTCATTTTCAATGCTGCAAGACTCATTATTAAATGAAGACTGGCAATGTGAGAAGAACCCGGATTAAAGTCGGTAGCCAAGGATACAATCGCATCATTGTCAATCAATTTTCTTGCCGGCGCATATCCATAATCTAAAAAGAAAGAAACTCCCGGAAGTAAAACTGCAGCAGTATCTGAAGTTTTGAATTTAATTACTTCTTCGTCATTAAGCACTTCGAGGTGGTCAACACTTGTGGCATTTAAATTAAGCGCTACATCAAGCCCGCCGATAGAATTGAATTGGTCTGTATGTAGCTTCAATTTTAAACCGAGTTTATCAGCTGCAGTAAATATTCTCTCGATCTGCTTAGCAGAAAAAGCCGTTGATTCGCAGAAACCATCACAAAAAACTGCTAAGTCATGCTCGGCAACATAAGGCAGCATTTCATTAACAATAAGATCGATATATTTTTCGTGATCATTGTTGTACTCCGGAGGGAAAGTATGAGCGCCGAGAAATGTTGGAATAATGTTGATCTTAAATATCTTGTTCAATTCATTTATCACTTGAAGCAGCTTTATCTCATCATAAAAACTTAAACCGTATCCGCTCTTGATCTCAAGAGTTGTTATACCTTGCGATATAAAATATTCAACCCGGGGTTTGATTGTTTCTACTAAATCATCAAATGAGGATTTACGAACTGATTCGACAGTATTAATAATACCACCGCCCTGCTTTGCAATTTCCTCGTATGTTAATCCACGCAGACGAAGTTTAAACTCTTCAGCACGGGAACCTGAAAATGCCGTGTGGGTATGACATTCAACCAATCCTGGAAAGATTACTTTGTCGCTAACATCAATTATCTTATCAATTTCGTCGGGATTGATATCGTCATTCTGAACGAAACTTTGAATTTTTCCTTCTTCAAAAA
Organism: Ignavibacteria bacterium; assembly: GCA_003233295.1. The sequence continues at coordinate 4,197 of QILJ01000161.1, forward strand.
TAATTGAATGGTTGGTCATTACTTCAACTGCATTCATCTCCGAACCGCGCTTGAATTTCTTATCATTAGCATTCACGGTAACAATTTGTGACGGGTTTTTTAGGAGTGTCCTCATAAATATTCTAAACTCATAATAATAAAGTATTCAAAAACAATGAAACTGTAATATGCAAAAATTTTTGATAAGGAGTCAATTATTTAGTAGCTTTGAAAGTTAAATTTTTATAAAAAATGGACTTTCTAGAATGGCATCCCCAAAAAAATTAAAGATATTATTTGTAACTTCAGAAGTTGTCCCATTTGTAAAAACCGGCGGTTTAGCTGATGTTTCATCAGCATTACCACAGAAATTGCAAGAACTTGGTCACGAGGTAAGAATTGTACTCCCAAAATATGGTGC
>QILJ01000563.1 GCA_003233295.1 Ignavibacteria bacterium
TACATCACATATTTTTTTACATATTCTTCAATAGTATCAACAGGTAATTTGCTGCCGGCTGATTTTACTTTACCAATAAACTCATTGCATTTTTTGTCAGTAAGTATTTTAAGATTTATTGCTTCCCATAAAAAATCCATCGTCGTAATAATCTTTATATCATTCTTTTTACAATATTCTCTAATATCTTTAATATTGCTACTAGCAATATAATTTTTATCAATTTTTGCAATTGCCATGCAAGCAGCTTCACCCTTACCGACCAATTGAATCAAACGTGAGTACTCAATAACATAATCAAGGTTACTATCTAATTCAAGTCTTTCGAAATTATTGTTAGAAATGAAATTATGAATGAGTACTTGAGTTCTGGGTATAAGATATAGTTCTTCTAAAACCTTATCGACAAACACTATTCTATCGGGGAAAATAGATGGAATTAGATCTAGTTTATCGCCTTTAATGAAATGAATAATAAGATCAGAGTCGATAAGGATTTTTGTGGTATCATTGTTCATTGGAATTTTCAGTACTTTGAAAATCAATTCCTAAATCGTGCATTAGAGATAAATAGTGAGATTCGGAAATAATTTCTTTATCGAATAATTCTTTAGCTTTCACGCCATAGTCACCGACAATAACATTCTTGTTGCCTGCCTCATATAGTTCGGTTCCGTATCCGTATTCTTGTGCAACTATTTTAATAATAACTTGGCTAAGTTTTTCTTCAAAACTTTTGCTAATTATATTCAAATCAAAAAGCCTTTTGATCATCGCTTTGTGTGAGCAAGAATAGTATTGCTCTAATTTTAATATTGTACTAAGATTGATTTTGTCCTTTTTTAATTCTTCATCAGGTATAAGTTTGATAACTCCTTCTCTTGGAAGCATAAGATTAGCAGCAAATATATTTGCGTTATTTTCTTCTTTTCTGCTTTTACTATCTATAACATTATTACAAATGATATGGTTAAAGTCTTTTTGGATATATAGATGATAAAGTTCGTGAAGAACTGTGAAGTGTTGTCTCCCAAGAGAATGTGAAGAATTGACAATCATAAATCTATCATCATCAATTTTTAACGACATACCGGAGAAAGAACCTTCCATATCTCGGAAGATAGTAAGCACTCTTAACTCTAATAAGAGACTCTTAATTCGGATAGGATTTGAATTACTATAACCATACTTTGTTCTAAACTCTGCCGCAGCTTTTTCAAGATTAAGATTGGAGGGCATGTTTTTTCTCTAATCTTTTTAGTTTAAGATAATTTTTAACAATTTTATGGAAATTTGCTATGGTTTCTAAATCTTTCCCTTTGAATTCATCTTTCCTAAATGCAAAAACTCTATTAAGTGCTTGCTCTTCTGGATTTTCACTTAATAAAACTTCAAGTTCAACACCAAATAAGTCTGCAATTTTAGAAAGATGTTCAAGTGGAATTTTCCTTTCGCCATTTTCGTAATAGCTTATAGTAGCATGGTTTTTTAAACCAAGAAAATTAGCAACTTCCCCTTGCTTAAAACCATATTTATCTCTGAGAACTTTAATGTTGTTCCCAATGATTTTGTATTTTGAATCAATCATTCTCTCGCCTCCCTCAAACGTAATATTTAAAATACTGTAACTGTTACATATTGTCAAGTAATAATTTAATATCACTAAATATGTAACATATAAAATGTGTATTTGTTCCAATATTAAACTATTTAATTTCGAAATTATATTATCGCCCTATTATTCAACAATATATTTATAGACTTTTATTATAGTTGTCTACTATTTAAACTTAAACTAACTTCAAAATAAACAATAATTTCACCTCGAATAATAAATTTATATCTACAACATAATTCTCAGAATTAGGTTATATTTGTAACCTCGTTTATACAATCGTTTGACTTAATAATCTGGAGGAATGCCATGGCTTATAAATCCATTCAAAAAATAAATATTCTATATTTATTCACACTTCTTTTTTTCACATTTGAAACGAATGCACAAGATAAAATAATCACTCAACCGATTAACCCCTATGAAGTAATGGAATTGCATCTTTGGCAGATTCACACTGGTGATCTGCCTGTTGATGAAGTTTTTAATCCTGATTCGAATGTAGAATGGAATTCCGAAACAATAAATCATGTTTGGTGGGAAAAGAATTTAATCAAATGGTATAAGAAGGAAATCACAATTCCTAATTCTTTTGCAGGTAAAGATATCTTGATGGAATTCAGAGTTGACCCGATAGGGATAATTTATATTGACGGTAAAAAAATATTTCAGGCAAGTGAATATGGCGGAAGTGCAATATTAGCAGTCAATGCAGAAGCCGGGAAAAAATACACAATTGCTGTCAAAGCGCAGAATCATGATTACAACTGTAGTTTCTTCCAAGCGGATCTGATCGCTATGCCTAAGAAGTATTCGGAATTTTATCATGCAAAAACAAAGTTGTCTCTTAATACATCCGGTATGCCGATTAAAAATTGGAAAAGAAAATTGTATGCATCCGACGAAGTCATGAATCCCGCTTATGACGACAGTAATTGGGAAGAAATTACAACCGGAGACAGATGGGAAGGTGAAGGCAAACATGCTTGGTACCGCACGACACTAAAAATCCCTAATTCGATCAATGGTTTCACAACTCAGAATAGAGCTGTGAGAATTTCATTTATGACCGATGATAGAGGGGATTTCTATGTAAACGGAGTTCTGAAAACCCGTTCGCAGGAAAAAAGATTTGAGACTATGTTAACAACTGCAGCTGATACAAGCAAACCGCTGAAGTTGGCTGTAAAAGTTTATAATAACGGCGGACCAGGAAACCTTGGCTATGTAACAATTATCACGGAAGATGAATATAAGCTGAAAGCCGATGTGACGGAAACCCTAGGTAGGATTGATAGAGTTGACCGATATGTAAAAAACCGCCCGCAGCCTGATATGGAAACTGTAAATACTCTTACTGAGGTTATTGATACGAAATTGAATGGAAAGTCATTACCGGAACAGTTGGAGTTGATCAATAACCAGTTAAATATAGTCGAGGAAAAATTAACTTCTGATCCGGCATTTCTAATTCTTCCATATCTGCAGTCAGCGGAAGAAACCGGGATGACGATTATGTGGGAAACGGTTTATCCTACATACGGTTACATTGAGTACGGGAAGGATAATAAAATGACTCAAAAAACAATTGAGGAAGCGAATCCAAGTATAATGCATAAACTTACTCTTATGGGATTAGAACCTGATCAGACTTTTAATTACAGAGTTGTATGCGGAGATATAAGCAGTCCCGTTGCTTCTTTCACAACAAAGCCGGATAAAACTAAACCTTTCAAGTTCATTGTATATGGAGATAATAGATCACGTTCAAAAATTCATGAAAATGTTTCAAAACAAATTGCAAAAGAGCATAGCGATTTTGTTTTAAATGTCGGGGATGTTGTTTCACGCGGTTCGGTACTCTCGGAATGGATTGATGAATATTTTGTTCCCATAAGATATTATAGCAGTACCACTCCCAGTTACATCTCAATTGGGAATCACGAGTACGGAGGATTTTGGAAGCAGCGTAATGTTCCTCCGTTTGAAAAATATGTTTCACATCCGGTCGGCACGGTTGGCAGTACGGAATATTATTTTTCATTCGATTATGCAAATGCACATTTTATAATACTTGATCCGAATGAAGGTGAAGCGGGACCAGGTGATGACGGCTCGATAATCTCTCCTAATAGTCAGCAGTACAATTGGTTTGTTGAAGACCTGAAAGAAGCGCAGAAGAAAAGTGACTGGATATTTGTGATGATGCACGAACCTCCATACTCCGAGTGCTGGTCGGGAGGATATTACAACGGCGAACCACCGTTAAGGAAATATATCGTTCCTTTGATCGAAGCAAATAATGTTTCAATTGTTTTTGCCGGGCACACACATGATTACGAAAGGGGATTACCGCATCCGCCATACGATCCAAAGACCGGGAAAGGAAATAATGCCGCTTACATAATTTCTGGCGGCGGCGGTGCACGATTGGATAACCATAAATATTACGAATGGGAACAAATCGATCTGCCGGATCATCCTGCTGACCCGAATAGTGATGAATTTGACGGGGGCAAATACTATCGATATAATTATGTGCTTGTAGAAGTCGATGGCAAAAAATTGAAAGTGAAAGCTATTGAGGTCAATGGGGATGGGACTAACGGCGGAGTGTTCGATTCGTTTGAAATGGATTCTCCTTTGAATAATAAATAGGTAATAATGAAGCACTCTGTAAAAATACTGCTGATATTACTTCTAGTTGTTTTTGGATGTTCGAAACAATCGAACACAAGAAAGTATAGTCCCGATATTGATTACACTAAATATGTCAATCCGTTTATCGGCACTGATGCAGAAGGGCACACATTCCCGGGAGCGTTATTACCATTTGGAATGGTGCAGCTAAGTCCTGATACCAGAGTCAAAACCTCTAAAGGCTCATCCGGCTACCATTATTCCGATAAAAGTATTATGGGGTTTACACATACTCATTTAAGTGGTACAGGTGAAGGTTCCGGAGGTGATTTCCTTTT
>QILJ01000184.1 GCA_003233295.1 Ignavibacteria bacterium
TTTCCGCAGCATGGCTATGTTGGTTCTGCAACAAATGGATATGAACAGGTTACTGTGGGAGTAGGACAAAATGCGACTGATCTTAGCGGCGGACGCTGCAATAATTTTAATGCGCCCGGTTCTTATGGTCGAAGCTATACACAAACCAATAAGCAGGATACTTCTTCTAATACTTATCTCTACGGAGCAAATATTCAAGAGCAGTGGAGCCGGGCTTATGAACTTGATCCGGAGCTGGTTTTTGTAACCGGATGGAACGAATGGGTTGCAGGTCGAGGATTGGCCTGGTTGTGCAGGGAATCCGGAAGGATTGGTTATGGGTTTCCCCGATCAGTATAGCTGGGATAAAAGTCGTGATTTGGAACCGGTAAAAGCTTGGGGTGATAAAGGAGATGTTTACTATCTGCAGTTTGTGAATAATGTTCGGAAATTCAAGGGAATGGAAGCTCCGCAGAAAGTATCTGATCCGAAAACCATCTCTCTCGGGAATTTGACCGAATGGGATGAGGTGCTGCCTGAATATAATCATTACAAAGGCAATACTTTACATCGAGATCATAAAGGTCAGGGACCGACTCTTACTTATACAAATACTACCGGCAGAAATGATATTGTAAAAGCTAAAGTTGCTCGCGATAATGAAAATATTTATTTCTATGTTGAAACAGCCGATGGATTAACAGATAGAAACGATCCCAACTGGATGAGACTTTTTATTGATATTGATCGTGATAGATCAACTGGCTGGGAGGGATATGACTTTATTTTAAACCGTGAGAGTCCTACCGATTCTATTTCCATTGAAGAAAGTGTTGATAGTTGGAACTGGGAAAAAGTAGGTTCTGCTGCTTATGTGATTACAAATAATGTATTGGAAATGAAAATAAATAGACAATTAATAAATGCCGTTTCTGATACTCTTAACTTTGAATTCAAGTGGAGTGATAACTCCATAACAGACGGAAACATAATGGACTTTTACATAAATGGCGATGCTGCACCTGGAGGTCGGTTCAACTTTGTTTACAACACTGCTATTGTTACTTCACTTGGTAGCTTGCACGAAACACCTAATAAGTTCTATTTAGAACAAAATTATCCGAACCCGTTTAACCCGAGTACTAAAATTAAATATTCTATCCGTAATGTAGAGACGAGGCATGCCTCGTCTTTACGAAGCGTAACACTTAAAGTTTACGATATTCTTGGTAAAGAGGTGGCAACATTAGTAAATGAACAGCAACCCGCTGGGGAATACGAAGTTGTTTTCAATGCAGAAAATTTACCTAGTGGGACTTATTTTTATAAATTAGAAAGCGGAACATTTTCAGAAACAAAAAAACTTTTACTCTTAAAATGATTCTACTTAAACTTCTAAATCATAGTAAATTTATTAAGGACTAAAATGAATAAGACATTTTTAAGAACATTTTACATTATATTACTAGCAGCTTCTATTATTGTCGCAGGAACTAAGGATAAACCATTCACTCAAGAATATCACAAACCTTATCCGTTGCAAACAAATGAGCAAAATAATGTAAAAGCAATAGTAGTTGATCATTCGGATAATGTTTGGGCGGGTACAAAAGCTGGTTTGTTCAAGCTGGATAAATCGACCGGTATTTGGGAACCTATACTTGATAAAGAAAACCAAGGTCCAATCAACGATCTTTTTATTGATTCAAATGGATCACTTTGGGTTGCTGCGTGGAATGGTCTTTTTGTAATTGAAAATTTAAAGGCGATTAAAATTCCAGGAGTCATCGGACCAATCGGAGTTGTAAGCCAAGTGAACAATTCTATAATTGCAATGGGTCCGGAAGGATTATGGACTAAAGAAAATGAAAACTGGGAAAAAGAAAAAATCCCATATTCTAAAGCGGTCAGAAAACTACTAGCTGATGGTGATAACGGATATTATCTTGCAACAGGGAAAGGTCTTTATCATAAGAACAGAGATCAAATAAAACTATTCCAAAAGGAAGATGAAATATTAACCGATAATGTTTCCGGACTTGCTTATACAAACGATGGCGAACTTTGGGTCGGAGGATTGGGAGGAATATCGGTCTATAAAAATGATGAATGGATAAAAACTTATACTCCAAAAGAGGGTTTGCCAACTATATGGATCAGAAGTGTTAAAAAAGCTCCCGATGGTATAATGTGGGTAAGTACTGCTTTGGGAGTTACAAGATTTAACGGTAAAACTTGGTCACTTAGGCACAGCCGCCGCTGGCTTTTGAGTGATGATGTAAGAGATATAGCTTTTGACAGCAAGGGTAACGGGTGGATTGCAACTGGAAAGGGTGTCAGCGTAATTATGGAGAAACAATTGACATTGAAACAGAAGTTTGACCATTATTATGGAATAATGAAGAGAAGACATGTCCGCAAACCATACCTTGTTGAAAAATGCGGATTTAGTTCACCGGGCGATACAACAACATGGTTCCCGCGGGATGATGATAACGACGGACAATACACAAGTATGTATCTTGCAATGGAATCATACAGATATGCGGTGACAAAAAACCCGGAAGCAAAAGAGAATGCCAGGAAGGCTTTTAACGCTCTTCAATTTTTGCAGACAGTAACTGAAACAGATGGATTCGTGGCGCGGACAGTTGTGCCAGTTAGCTGGAAAAGAATGACCGATGCCAATAGGACTATTACAGATAGACAATGGGCAGTAAAGTTACTCGACGAACCGAGAGAAACCAGAATTGAAAAAATGTGGATTCCTAGTAAAGATGGTAAATGGTTTTGGAAAAGGGGAACAAGCAGCGACGAAATTACCGGTCACATGTACGGATACTTTATATACTATGAATTAGCTGCTGAAGGCGCAGAACGGGAAAGAGTAAGAGATCATATATTGAAAATAGTTGATTATATAATTGACGGTGGTTATAACCTGATCGATATTGACGGAAAGCATACAAAGTGGGGAGTGTGGGCGCCTGAGTATTTGAATGACGATCCGGACTGGGCTACAGAAAGAGGAATAAACTCACTTGAGATTCTGTCTTTTCTTAAATTAGCGTATCATGTAAGCAATGATGAAAAATACCAAAAGGAATTTTACAAACTATTTAATGATCATCATTACCGTGATAATATTAAGCAAGCTAAAAGCACAATAAAATCATGGGTCACATTTATTGATGATGAGCTTCTGGCTTTAGCATATCCGGTATTGGTGGAATACGAAACAGACCCGGAAGTAAAAAATATTATTATGAAAAGCGCTCATCACTGGTATGATGTTTTAAAGAATGATGATAATCCGTATTTTTACTTTTTATATGATGGATTTATCGGGAAGGATTTAAACATGGATAAATCAGTATCCTTGCTGCAGGAAAACCCACTTGATCTGATAAGGTGGCGTGTTGATAATTCCAAAAGGGAAGATCTGCAATTAACTCGTAAACCAATTTTGGAAGATATTCAAACAAGCAGGTTGGTTTCGCCGAGTGAACGCGGCATTATGCGGTGGGATAATAATCCATGGAGTGCAGTTCAGGGAGATGGCGGATATTCTGAAAGCGATGGCGTTTACTGGATGTTAGCTTATTGGGTTGGACGTTATTACGGATTCATCAAATAAAAAAAATTGGAGTGATTTAAATGGAAAAAAGTATTAAAGTTTTAGGCTTGATAACAGTTGCATTAAGTTTATTTGTTTTCGGTTGTGGTCAGAAAGAGAAGACGGTAAAATATACGATAGGATTTTCGCAGTGCAACAGCGCAGAACCTTGGCGTGAAGCAATGAATAAAGAGATTCTAAGTGAGGCAGCTAAATTTCCGGAATTAAAAGTAATGATAAGCGATGGACAGCAGGATAATTCCAAGCAAGTGGCTGATGTAGAAAACTTTATTGTGCAGGAAGTTGATCTGCTGATCATCTCCCCGAACGAAGCCCAGCCGCTGACAAATATTGTAGAGAAGGCTTTTGACAAGGGTATCCCGGTAATCGTACTGGATAGAAAAGTTCTTACGGATAAATATACTGTATTTATTGGCGCTGATAATATCAAGATAGGTAAAGCCGCCGGTGAATATGCAGCAAAGCTTTTAAAAGGTAAAGGAAAAGTTGTAGAGATATGGGGCTTAAAAGGATCAACCCCTGCTATAGAGCGTCATGAGGGATTTATACAGGGAATTTCTGATACCCCGGGAATTAAAATAATTTACGAGCAGGATGGCGCCTGGTTACGCCGCAAAGGAAGAGAAATAATGGAAAATGCTCTACAGCGTTTTGACAGAATCGATCTGGTTTATGGGCACAACGATCCGATGGCAATAGGCGCATACTTGGCAGCTAAGAATGCAAACAGAATTGATAAGACATTTTTCATTGGTATTGATGGACTCCCCGGTGCAGAAGGCGGAGCGCAAGCGGTTTTGAATGGCGAACTTAATGCCACATTCTTATATCCGACCGGCGGTAAAAAAGCAATTGAAATTGCAAATGATATTTTATCAGGAAAGAAAGTACCTAAAACAATTACGCTTGAAACTGTTACAATAGATAAATTGAATGCGAGTAAATATAAATAGAAAAACAATCAGCGAGAATCTGACGAACTGAGAAAGGTTTAAGAAAAAAAATAATGAAATCCAAGGAGCAAATATTTATTGAAATTTGAGAATGTTGCCGATCTTCACAACTTGATGTATGCTTAAGCTTAAATCTTACTTACGATAGTTGCAACTTTTCTTGAATAGTCTTATAGTTAAAGTTTTTATAAGTATTTTTAAT
>QILJ01000347.1 GCA_003233295.1 Ignavibacteria bacterium
CGATCTCTTTTGATAATCTGGAAGGGTTGAATCTTCACAAAAACAAATCTACTCCTATAATATCAGATGGAACAGAAACACTTGATATGGTTACGGCACGTTATATAAAACAAGTGTTGGAAAAAACAAATGGGAAAATTAACGGAAGAGATGGTGCGGCAGAAATACTCGGAGTGAATCCCAATACGCTTAGAAACAGAATGAAAAAATTGGGAATTCCTTTTGGACGGGAAATCAGTTAGCGAAAGTTCATAAGTTAAAAGTGATGATTGATTCCATCACGGTACGACCGTGACACGAATGCCGGAGGATGCACATAAGAAGCGACAAGAACAAAGCAGATCAAACTTCATTGAGGTTAAATAAAGTTTTTATAGGGAATAAGCATTGCCTATTCCCTACTGACTTCCTTTTTTTATCTAATCATAATTAAAAGCATTTTAGTTTTTTCCTTTGCCGATAAAGAGTGTCTAATGTTTGCCGGCAGATTAATATACTCTCCGCCGTTAACTTCGTAAAGCTTTCCACCGATTGTGAATTCCATTTCACCTTCAATTACTTGCGCAACAGCATCAAAAGTTGATGTGTGTTCCGTTAGTGACTCACTTTTATCAAAGGCAAATAAAGTAATATTTCCGTTTGATTTTTTGATTATCTGTTTGCTTACAATTCCGGAATCCTGGTATTGAATTTCATCCGAAAGCTTTGCTACGTTTACCTCTGCTGATTCTTGCTGATTGTTTTCCGTATCCATTTTGTATCTCCTTTGTTAAAATTTTTCGCCTTTTGCTTCTCTTTTATAACTACCTACTGATCTGATCCTACCCCATATCGAATAAAAGAATAGTACAATTGCAATTATCTGAAATGTTGAAAAAATTGAAACGGCAACCGATATCCAGTTCAAATAAATAAAACTGAGTAAAACCTGAGAAATAAATCTCAGAGCAGTCGAAATTGCCATGATCCAATAAGTGATAAGAATCAGATCGTGATTATATCGTTTATCCTCTTTTGTCGGACGTGGGAAAAACCACAATGCCACCCCCATGATCATCATCATTACCGAACCGACAAGAATAAGATGTGTATGAGCGGATGCCATCTCCGGCGCATAGCCCTCATTCCAAATGTATTTACTAAAGGACATATAAAGTCCTGTAAAAATTCCAATAATTAGAAATAATATACTGGTTTTAATAAAATATCTTACTGTCGAAAACATGATTTATTCACCGTTTACATCCCTAATTTTTCTTTAGCTTCGTCAGTCATTAATTCCGGAGTCCACTGCGGCTCCCAAACAAGGTTCACGTTAATATTTTTGTCCGGCTCAGCTTTCAATAAAATATTGTTAACCCACTCGGTTATACTGCTGTGCATAGGGCAGCCCGGTGTTGTAAGGGTCATTGTAACATTGATTGAATCTTCATTTACTTCAACTTTATACACTAAACCGAGTGATACAATATCTAAACCTATCTCGGGATCAATCACCCCTTTTAACAATTCCAATATTTTTTCTTCTGAAATCATTTTACCTCTACTTTCTTAAAATTGCAGTTATATTAAAAGCGAAAATCAGTGAACCCAAAAACATTAATCCAAATGAAAAAAGTAAAGCTATCTGACTGTTAAAAATAAAAGAAGCTGTTGTTGCTATAATAGCGGTAGCCATTAAATAATAACTTGTCAGCGCATACTTTTCGTTGAACATATCTTTCAACATTGGTACAGGTTCAAGTCCTACTTTGCTGCTGTATTTATGATACCAGGCTAAGAAAGGAACTATTTTATACATTTGTCCAACTATTAGCATGGATAAGTATCCGAAAAAAACAAGGTATCCGAAAATAAGATAAATATTCGGAATCCCGCTAAGGTCTATGAATGAAAAAACCAGACCGAACAGAGTTACAATTGCCAGCATATAAAAAGAAAAAACAGAATACTTTATACCTATATCCCGTTTTTTCCTGAGTCTGTTTTTATATATCAAATATACCTGGAATAAAAAGAAAGTAATGCCTGCCGCAATAAACAAAGAACTGACAAGTATTTCAATCATATTATTCTCAAAATGGAAAAAAGTATTAATACCTACCAAACCTATATTAACCAGCCAGAACGCCCACTTGCTGCTTTTCATGGAATAGCCATGCGAAAGTGTAAACATAGGAATTAATTTATAAGAGACGCCCATCACCACCATTGTTACCCAGCCTATTACGGCTACTTCCGCGTGCAGTTTTAAATACTGCAGATGACTTATGCTGATATAAGGATGCCACAAATTATAAGTCAGCAAGAACCCGGCAACTGCTGTTATTGTTAAATATATTACAGCGGCTATCAAATACCAGCCGGTGATATTCCATTTTTTTACATATATGAATGTTCCTATCATATTAATTGCAAAGATCAGTATAGCGATATTAAGAAGAATAGCAGAAACATTAAGATGTAGACCTGTATCAAAATTCCAGAAGCCGGTTGCAAGCCCGATCACTCCAAGTATGAATATCCAAAACTGAATGTCGGCAAGTTTTTCACTGAATAGTTTTGTCTCAAGTACAACGGGAACCAATTGAAACATCGCACCGAATATCGTCATTGAAATCCAGCCTAAAGTAAGCAGGTGGGTTATGGCAAGTATCTTCGCCTGGAAATAGAAACCCGTAATGTCTTTGTAATTTAACATCAAAAGAAAATTTAAAATTACAAAGTCTATTATAGCGGCAATAAAATATTTTGCTACTATCTTAAACGGCGGTGCATATGCTGTAGCAATAGAGTTAGATTGCAAAACTTTATCCTATCCTTTTTTCTTTATTATAACAATTTTAAAATAATCATCGTTTATCTTAGTACAAAATGCCCGGTAACCTCTTTCTTCCAATTTCGGATACAACATCAAAGGTTCGCGATGGTGATGCATAAGCAAAGCGGTTTTATCATCTAACTTCGAGAGAGTTTCCAAAACTTTAACCATTGGTTCCGGAGGTTCTAAGTCGCGTACATCAATTTCAATAATATTTTCAAAATCGGCAATGTTTATCTCATCATTACTATGCGATTTTGTTTCGTCTTCAGCTGTACTCAATATTTTGTCTTTATAAAAATAAATTCTAAAAACATCATTTTCTTTTTCGGTTTTATGTGCGTATCCTTTTCTTCCCAGTACGGTATAAAGCGGAATAGGTTCAAACGAATTTATTATCAAAAGAATTTCATCATCCTTTAATTCATCTACTTTTGCCAAAATAAATTTTAACGGATCTTTTCCGCCCGAAATTATAGGTCTTACGTCAAAAGTTATAACCTTTTTTTTATCAATATTGTTCTGCTCCATTTCATCATCTCCCACAACGGTTCTTTCGTCATCTTTGTTTATAGAATTTATCTCTTCCGAAAATTTGTTAATTGAATTATTGAGTTTAAAAAGTAAAACATCTACATCTACATTTGCTATCCGTGCAGCTTGCTCAACATTTACCCTGCCTGCTAAAGCCTTTCTCAATATCGGGTTCTTCAATTTTCTGAAGTGCGGACTAACCTTTATCAACACATCAATAGCCTGAGGATATTGAGCAAGTAATTTAGATATTTTTAAGTCTTTTGTAAACATAAAATTTATTCGTTTTAGATTTGCTTTAAAAGTTGTTCAAGCAATCTTCTTAATATTTACACGCCACACTTCAGGACCCTGTTCAACATATTCCCACTCAAAAGTGCCTTTTCTTTCGGCTTCCATTTCGTAGTATAAAGGCTTTGGATCGTGATCGTTTATAAGCTGAAAAGCCTCGCCGATATTTAATGCTTCGAATGTTGAAAATATTGTTGAATGTTTTTCCCTTGGAATAATTGGTCGGATATCGAGTTCTTTTATTTCAGATGTCATTTTGTAATTCCTTTCTTGTTAATGATTATTTTTTTTACAATTGAAAAATAATAATGTAGAATGGAATTTCCTTTGACTTAAGTCAGATTTGTGACGTTTTTAAACGGAGATTGTTACCGGGTTAAAAAACATCTTTGATCACTTTGCCAGTTCTTTCAGTCTTTTCAAATCTTGAATGAATATCACTTTGCCGTGAATTTTAAGAATCTTTTCATTTTGAAGTTTGCGGAACGCTCTTGAGAGTGTCTCGGTTACTGTTCCTAAATACGAAGCTGTTGTTGATCTTGGTGTAGTCAACTTTACAAACGGCTCCGGCATATTTTCCTTTAGCTTTATTTCTTTAATTAAATATTTCGCCAGCCTATTAACTACTTCCTTTGTCGATAAGTCTTCAATTTGGTTAACCAATGATTTTAATCGCTTTGCAAATCCGGATAACATTTTTAACGATATTTCGTGGTCTTCCTTTATCAATTTTAAAAATTCTTCTTTCGGAATGAAGATTACAAGACAATCTTCGAGACATTGTGCACTTACCGGGTAATCTATTCCTTCGAACAAAGGAATGTCAGCAAACACCGTTAAAGGTTTTACAATATGCACTACTGTTTCGTCTCCCTTCGAGTTGGTCTTAAAAACTTTCACAGAGCCTTCAAGTAAGATATAAAATCCTAAATAAAAATCGCCCTTGTTAAACAAACAATCGTGCTTTGAAAATTTTTTAAGTTTGCAGATAGAAATAACTTCGCGCAAATGATCAGCGCTCAGCTCAGAAAATAACGGTACGCCGGTAATAGATTCTATATGTTTATTTAATTCATCCATAAGTTTATTCAATAAGTGATCCACCAAAGTAGTCCATCGGGAACACCGATCGATCCTTTATAATGTTATGTAACCGTTCGTTAACGTTAAACCGAGATTATGCAATAGATGAAGTCTTTCTTGCTTAAATTTTCTTTCCTATTTCAACAACAAAGCTTTTTTTACTTGTAAAAAACTTTTATGTGAATTTGATCCTTCAGCTATAATGCTTATTAAATAAACTCCGCTCGGTAAATTTTCTGCATACATTACTTCATAAAATCCGGCTTGTTTTTCAGAGTTTGCCAGAACACCTACACTTTGACCGAGCATATTAAATATTTCTATTTTAATATTGCTTTGTTCGGGTAATTCATATTTAACCATTGTGCTTGGGTTAAACGGATTGGGATAATTCTGTATGATCCTAAACTTGTGGGGTTTTCCAAGTCCTAAATTCTCTTTTACTTCTGAAGGCGAAACCTCGCTATATAAGGTGATGCTTTGAGCATACAATGTATCAACGGTATCAGTGAATATACCGGACTCAGGTAATAGCCCATCGCTTAAACTATCAATTATTGTCCGATCATATATATACTTCTTAAACTTCCTATCGCCGGAATCATTGACAGTAACTCGTACGATCTGATCTTGTGTATCCCGGTTGGCAACAATGATTATCAACTTTCCATCATTAGTCATAACTGCAGTTGCATCAACTAAGTCAGACTGGCTGCTCCCAACATCGATAACCATACTATTCTTAGTAATAAATCGGCTCATTAATGACCAAACATACCATGAAGGTCTCAAACGCCATTGCTGATCATTATACGCCCAGAGACCAAGCTGCATTAACTTGCCGTACTGATACCAGATATCGTGTAATGTCCAATAAGAGAGCAATGATGCGCCTTCATTCATAGAATTAATTACAAAATCAGCTAGAAAAAATCCTCGCTCGTAGGTATCTACATCAGGATTTTCGTAAGGACCAATACCATTATTCGTTCCAAATTCAGTTATGAAGAAAGGTTTGCCTGTATCACCGAGTGCATTCATTCGGCGCCGAACCCAATTGCGAATATTCACTGCATAATTGGATTGATCGATATCAAATGCATACGTATGTGAAGCTAGGATATCCATAGCGCTATCACTATTTTCCGCCATATAAGTGAACCAAGAAAAATCATCGGTATCTGCCTCATCAGCGCCCACTAGTTTAATTTTATCACGTAGACCATTTTCTATCAATCGTCTATGTACAAGCTTATACATATCCAAATAGTATTGCTTCTTATTTATAGCACTGGGTGTCCAGAATCCTTGATGAGGCGGATTGGGCTCATTGGACATTGTAAGATGAGTAATGCATTTATAATTGCGTACATGGAAAAGGTAGTTCAATAACGCCGTCACATTTTCAGCCCATTCATCCAGATCATTAGGAGCAGTGATCCAGTTGTTGGATTCGCTGAATGCCAGCCAATAATCACCCAGACCGTAAAGTCGATCATTACGAGCGCCCCAAATAGTGAGATTAACATCAATGTCTAAAGAATCACAAACATCAAGATATCGATAAAGTCCCAGCATTTCAGAGCTTCTGAATTTGAACTTAGCGGTATCCGTTACCTGCGCATCTGAATTGTCGTTCACAGGTTCATACCAATTGGGTAACACAAATATCCTTGCTTGGCTGAGTTTCATCTGCTTAGTTCGCTCGATGATGAGTTCCCAATCGCTCTCGGTAAGACCCTTTGATTGATTTCCATTGAACCAGAAAAAGGGGTCCCATTCTACTCCAAGCCCTTGAAAAGATTGGTTGATAATACTATCAGGATTAATTGTGATATCGATCAGTTGCTGACCTTGAACTGGAATAGTGAATCTAATAAAAAACATAATTAAAAATAGATACTTCAAATGTTTCATCATTTTTGATCTCTTCATGATAGTATGTTAAGTTACAGAAAGAATTTGCTTTGTTTTTCGTTCAAGTTACCTTGTGCTGGATAAAATATCCATTATTGTTTCACAAATAATTACTCATCGAAAATAAGATAAATGCTGTGAAAGTTCAAACGATTACTTTGAGTTGTACGTAATTTATTTTTCATTTTTTTTGATGTAGAATTGCTATTATCCCATCACGGTGCGACCTTGAGCGCTTTGTAATAACATCCTTGAGAATTGTCTTACGATGTATTTTCCGGTATGACTGTAATATGTAAACCTCTAGGATATCTACTCAAGAAAATCTTTGCCAAGTAATTTCAAAAAAAAACGATCTTCATCTTTTATATTATCTTAAGAGTATCATTTTTTTAGTATCCGAAAAATTCCCGCTTGTAAGTCTATAATAATAAACACCACTTGGTAATTTCTCTGCATTAAATTTAACTTCGTACATGCCGGGCTGCTGTACTTTGTTTACGAGGATGGCAACCTCTCTGCCGAGGATATCATAAACTATTAATCGTACGGACGGGACATGTCCCGTCCCTACATTTGGAATACTGTATTTTATTGTTGTGCTTGGATTGAATGGGTTCGGATAATTTTGGTACAACGAGAATTTATCAACAACTTTACTTTCCTCAGAGAATATATTTGTAGAGGAATAATATTCTTGGATACCGATATCTGGGGCAGTTCCAGTGAAAATTGCATTACCATAATAATCAAGATCTAATCCTACATCCGTTCCGGTGTCAATACATGGGGAATTTTCAGTAAGATAATAATTTATTGAATCTGGTGTTTCTAGAAGAGGATCGTTTTGAATATTATTTGATGCTTCATCAGCTGTGGCAGTTTGATTGCTAAATTGGTAAATAGTTAATAAATATCCTCGTAAATATACTACAGCAGAGTCTTCATCCTCACTAAAAACACAGTTATTTTCAAAGTAATTAGTTTTTATTGTTGTACTATTGGCTATCGATATCCCAATATTATTATATCCGGATTTTGAGTTTCTTCCGCAATTATAAATTATGTTATTTCTAACATAATTATTGACTTTATCATTTCCGTTTCCACTGAAAGTTATGCCGGGTTCATCGCAATTCATAATTAGGTTATTATCAATCTTATTATCATGGCAGACAAGATCAGTTCCATAACCTTGCAAATCAATACCTTGTCCAACTCCCCATGATTTGACAATTGAATTTTTTACTCCGTCTATAATATTGTGATGTATCCAATTATTATTTCCGTTGATTTGACTTCGAACTGTTGTGTTTTTAATGATATTGTAGTAAAATTCATTATCTTTACACTTGTTTTCATAGCCGTCAGTTCCTATTCCCCTCTGATAAGTTACATTTTCACCGGTGATTAAATTCCCGAATATTTTATTATTGTAAACTCCATTATCGGTGGAATGTAGGGATTTCAAATAAACACCGGAATGACCAAAATCTTTAATTTCACAATTTTTAATTACACAATCATTGACGCCGGTTGTTACTTGAATTCCGTCATCAATACCCTTGTCTTTTCCATAGGAGAAATTAAATTTGGAATCTAACAAGCAATTATCGATTGTAACGTAGGTTGAAGAAACTCCGAGGTTATCTCGAATTTGAATTGCCTGATACGACAATCCTTTACAGTAATATTACTGCTACCGAGTATTGCCAAGGCAAAACTATATCCGCCTTGAATTTCAATATCATGAATAGTGATATAATTTTTGTTTGCAATTCTAACGGCATTGTAAAGAACATTTACTTCCATGAGATTAAATGCCGTTGCCGGATTTGCTGTAGAATAAACATAAATTTTGGAGTTTTCCCAAGCCCACATATATCTTATACCGTCAAGACTATCAATGACCTCATTTCTCAAAACTTCTTTACCGTCAATCCAGTTGCGGGTTATACGATTGCTCTCTAGACCAGATGTTATTTCTCACTAAAACCCAATTAAAAGGATTGTCCCATCCTTCATAAACATTTACGCTGGTAATAATCGGAAGTTCTCCCTCTCCATAACTCCCTATTACTATAGGATCAAAAGCATTCCCTGATGAAGGAAAATCAAAATATTCTTTCCAGACCTCACCACACTTGAATAATATGGAATCACCATATTGGAAATTAAAATTGTTAATTTTATTTATTGTTTTCCACGGGGCGGTTATTGATGTTCCGGAGTATGCATTATCTCCGGAAGAAATATCGACGTAATATGTTGTTGCCGAAAGTTTAAGTACTGTTATTAAAAGAAAACTTAACAAGAAGTATCGCATCGTAATTCTATTTTTTTTACTAATGATATCGTAAATATAATGAAATAACTTTTATGTAGGTGCTGATTAGCCTGTTGGTAGGCAAGCTTTACGTCTGCGTGAACAGTATCTTCTCGTTCACATAAAGTGAACGGTTACATGTATATAAATTTCTTGGTCAAGGTGCGAGCTTTACCGCCTTATTCAGGATCCCAACTTTAATTAACTATCCTCTTTAGACCGCTAAAACTTCTTATTATCTCTTCGTCCACGACTAAAGAATCAATATCAATAAATAATTTAGTCGGATAGCCAAATCGCGGGTCATACTCTACTTGAATTTTATGAGCGCTTGTCTTATACTTTTCTATCAGAGCGAATGCTCCGTCGATAGTCAATGCTTTTCTTTTGGTATAGTCATAGATATCTTTTTCAGTTCTATTATCGTATGAATCCTTCGGAATTTGGTAATCAACATCATTAACAGAATTGTTAATTATATAAGCCTTACATACATATGGAGGAAAACATTCACAAGTCCAACCTTGAGTAATTACATAATCTTTTAATTGATAAGCTTCCCAGCGTTCTTGTGGATTGGCAATAGAGCTAAAGTCTTCTTCAATCGGTGATGTAACGAAACCATCATAGGTATCATTGCAAGAAATTAATAAAGCGATTGCAAATATTATATAGATAGAATATTTCATAATCTTGTTCCATACAAATTAACTTTGAAAAACTAATTTCTATTTTTATTTATTACAAACTCAAAAAATTTTCCTATACCTAAAAATAATAACATTGATATCAAACAATAAAACGGGATAAAAACAAAAGCGATAACCGCAGTTGATGCAGCATGTCCGTTTGTATATAACGGTTTCCATAGACTCCAATGCGCTGGTATCATTATGACCAGAATTCCCAACAAGCCCAAGAGAATAGTATAATTAACCTTTTTTAATGTCCATTTTTTTGCTCTGACAGCAACTATAAGAGACAAAACTATGAACGGAATGAGACCCCAAAGAGATAGCAGAAACAGATTATTCCCTTCTGAAAATTGCCGTGAGAGAATTAACAGTAACGATTCAACTGGATTCATTCCTCCAACTGAAACTTCGAGGATGAAAATTAGTAGTGAAGGCAATAATATTCCTATCGTTAAAATTGATAATATTTTTTTCCACATTGTTTTATTCATATTGATCTTTACCTTGACATCACTGTCCACACGGTGACATTTTAGAAGAAAAACTAACTACCTCGTCACTGAGTGATCAGTGACAGTAAAAAACAAACGGCGTTTTAGCTAAGGCGTTCGCCGTTGATAATTTACCTTAATTTATATGCCAAAATTTTATTAAAAATAATTTTGTCAACTTGAACGACTTTTATAAAACTTCAACTTTAAATTTACATTCAAAAACGAAAACACCTCAGATTTACGGTGGTCGTTCTTGAGACAATGGTTGTTCGTTATGCTTTTATTTCAGTTCATAATGTATTAAATAAGTATAGCCTCCCGAAGCATAACTATAAGTTTCAACAATCCCTTTATCTTCTTGAAAAGTTATAGAATGCTCTGTATCGCGAAATTGAAGAATATCATAAAATAGAGCAACGCTACTAGGTGTTCTATCTTTTAGTGTTACTTTATAATATATATCTTCATCGTTATCTGTCTCAGCATAATAGTTGAAGGAATCATTCTCATGAATATTGAAATCTGCAAAGATGCTTTCCAAGTAATAATTATTTTTACTTTTGTCAATAAATAACTCAATTAACTTAGTACCCTCATATCGATAATAGCTTGTATCTTTTCTAGAATATAAAGGTGTCTTTTCTACTAAATAATATTCAATATCGTTAATAATTATCGTGCGTACTATTTCCCACTTGGCTGCTTTATCTAAAGTTTGACTTTTATCATTACTATAATACCATTTGTTTCCGACTTGTAAAGGGAAATAATCCTTATTGATATCATTAGAATCAGAAATTCCACAAGAAGTCAACATGTAAAGCAATATTGTTGCTGTAATAGTTTTCATAAAGGAAAAGGGTGCTAATATTTTGTTAGTTAATAAGTAACTCGCTGGATGATAATTTATTTTCATTTTAATCTCAAGGAAATTTATAAAAAGTATAACTTATCACTAAGCAATCAGTGATAATAAAACAAAATCTATAAAAACAGTTTTCTATTCTTTCCAAAAAAATATTTCAATTCGATTAAATGCGTCACACGTTCCCAAACCTGTAGTTGTTGTCTTCTGTGTATTCCAATAAGTACCATCTTCGTATCTATTCTCTAATGTATAATCAATCGATGTTATGTAGCTACATGTATTTTCGCCATCTATACTAAACCAGATCCTACCATTATCATTAGTAGTTATCATAAGGTTTTCTCCACTAATGCTGCTAACATCAGTACCCACATTACCATTTCGAGAATAACTCTCCGAGTATGTCATAGTAAAATTTATCAGCATGCTTTGGTCTGCATTAAATTCAATAGTAACTGTCTGATCTATAATACGTGTACCATCATCTTTATGAATAGTACCGGTGAATATGTTACCTTGCATACTACCCTCCTCAAAATATCCATTAGTACCAAACAACTTGGTATAATCATCAGTAGATTCTGCTCCATCTGAATTACGATACTCATAATGAAGATCGTGTGAAATAACGTAGTTAAAAGAACAATGGTTAAATTGAATATTCTGTTTTTTAGAAGTAACTTTAATTTCAGATCTATTTCAGACTCGCCCAAATAATCAATTGACGTAAAATTACTGTTAACCAAAGCAACTAAAAACTGTCTCATGTTATTATCATAGTATTCTTTCAAATCCGGTATTTCAAAGTCTTGTGAATGTGCTGTCTCCAAATTAATTAATTCACCGTTTTTAACACCGAACATAACAAGAGCTAAACCTTCTTCAAATACCGGACTTTTCATACTAAGCAGCATGCTAGACGATGGGTCAAGGTCAGGATAGTTTAGATTAATT
>QILJ01000533.1 GCA_003233295.1 Ignavibacteria bacterium
TTAGCAGCGGTTTACCCTTCCAATAGAACCACAAGTCTTGATAATTGCCTTGACTATAAAGGTCTGTATAGAGTTCAGTGATTGCTTCTTTAGAACCAGTTGACGGACTGAATGGTAAGAGGAAAGAAATCTTCGGTGTATTAACTCCATCCTCTCTTGCCTTTGCCCATGTTTCCAGTAATACGGTGTAAGATGATTTCCATGTAATATTTCCGTTTGTGCAATCGAAGAAAACTACATCAACGCCAGCATCGGCAAGCATCTCGGCATGTTTACGCAATACCCATGGATCTGTTGTTCTATAATATCCTAACAACGGTTCATCCCACCAAAACACTCCCCCATTCCAAACATTCTGCCAAGCCGGATTATCAGGATCATCCTCAGCACCAGGATTGTTGGCAATTATTTCAGTTGTATTTGCAATTGAACCATCAGGCATAACCCATTCCGCTATACCATCTGTATGCCATGTCCAGTAGAACATTCCAATGAACTTACCGTCTTTCTTAGCTCCAACTTCCTCGTAAGTTAAAGATTTTCTACCCAAAGCATCTTCAGCGCTCCATTGGTCACTGTTTACTTGACTGAATGATACTTTCTGCAATAACACAAAGGTTATTAGAATTAATAATTGTTTTTTCATTCTTCTATTTCCATATGTATACTAGTAATATGACTTTTGTCTTAATCTTAATCTAATGATCAACTATAAAGTTCTTACATTAGATTCCCACTAAGAACATGTGGGAATGACATCTTTCTATTCAGCTATTTAATATCCTCATGCTGAATATAATATATTTCAAATATTGACCAATTTACACGCTTTATCACTTTCAATTATCCCTTCAATCACCTTCATATTATTTACTGCATCATGAAGCGGTGTAGGAACATCTGTATTGTCAATTATAGCAAGAGCAAAAAGGTCTGCTTGTAATGTGTATTGGTCACAAGGTTCAAAAATAATTTCTTCTCT
The DNA here is from genome assembly GCA_003233295.1 of Ignavibacteria bacterium. Next base: position 983 of record QILJ01000533.1, read on the forward strand.
CTTATTGCCATGATACAAAAATATTTTCGACGGTTTATTAGCAATTGGATTGAAAGGAATTTGAAATTCTATTTTTCCTTTGTTTCCATATATTCGTGCCTCCTGTCTATCTTCCAATCGAATGGAAGAAAAGAACATTGAAGTCCCTTCCTTGAATCTCATTAATGCCGTAGCTGATATTTCAACTCCTAATTCCGGATGATATTCTACATTACCGAAAACTGCTTCCGGTTCAGAATCATAAATAAACCGAGATAATGAAATCGGGTAACAGCCGATATCCATTAGGCTTCCGCCTCCATACTCTTTATTATTTACAATAGTATTCGGATCATCATCATAAAAAGAGAAAAATGATTGGATTGTTTTAACTTTCCCGATTGCACCGCTTTTAACAAGCTCTTTTGCCTTTATCCATTGGGGATGATGCCTATACATAAAAGCTTCCATTATTTTTAGGTGCGGGTGTTTCATGGATTCTTCAATTAATTTTTCCGCTTCATTACTGCTGAAACCAATTGGCTTTTCAACCAATACATGCTTGCCCGCTTCAAGTGCTTTAATTGCCCAAGGGACATGAAGATGATTTGGAAGCGGAATATATACGGCATCCATCTCTTTATCAGCAAGCAATTCTTCGTAACTGCCAAAAGATTTTGGAATGTTGAATTTTTCCGCTGTCCTTCTAGCTTTATCGATACTTCTTGAGGCTATTGCATAAACCTCTCCATAATTACTATTCATTATGGCTGGGATCACATGTTCTGTGGCAATAGCTGCAGTACTTAGGATTCCCCATTTAATTTTTGAACTCATTTAAAATATCCTCTATTGTTAAAAAAAAATAATATACTATTTAAAGTCATGATTATTACACTATCAGTTCGTTTTATCAATCATCAAACTGCGTAATTTTCAGATCATTTTTTGGATCAACAATTCGTAAGTATAGTCCCCAACTATCTCCCAGATTTTCCACTTTAATTAAGATCTTATTTATCCCCTTTTTTAAGTTTACCTCTAACATTTCTTCATCTGCAAAAGCATGACGTCCGACATGTAATTTATAAACAACCTTATTGTTGATCCACATCTTTGCACCGTCATTACTGCCGAGGGTGAATTCTACTTTACGATCATCAGGGCTAGTGACTTCCGCATAAGCATAAGCAATACCTTGAGTTCTGGTATTTATATCCGGATTTCTTTTACTAATAATAGAGCCAAGGTTTAAATAACCGGACGGCGGAATATTTTCAGTTTTCCAATTGATCGCACCTCCTTTACCGGTATAACTTTTGCTGAATTTGAGTTCACTTTCCGGCGGGTAAATTTCATCCAGTCCTACTCCAAAATTGAAGGGACCAATTACTTTCCAACTGCGCACAAAGCCAACATCAGAATTATGCAGCTTCCACCATGCGCTGAGAACATCTGATTGCTGTATGACCTCCAAAGTGTAGTCGGCTGGTGATTGTCTATTATCAAGTTTAAATATCCGCATTGCATTATCTCTCAAAATCTTTTTTGCTATGTTAACTGCATCATTTTCCGTTAAATATCTATCCCGAACTTTTTCGATCAATACTTTTGAAATAACTTGTCGTGCCATTACAGAATGGGCATAAACACCTTCAACAAATCTGTAGTCTCCGCCAAACCCTAATATCTTGTTTGCAGGTACCGTCTCAATCCACTCATGTAAATAACGTTCACTGTAAGATGGCGATATTACGTATGACCAAGTCATATCAATAAAAACATTAGGAAAATTTTTTGCTAACGTGCTCAATTCTCCTCCATAGGGATAACTGCTATGCAGAATAACAAAATCTATTTCCGGGTATTCGATGAACAAGTTAACCAGATGAGTGGGATTTGAGTTAGTAATTATACGTCCCTCATTACCGGCATATAGCCCTGTATGATATTGTATCGGAAGGTCAAATTCATTCACCAGATCCAATACTCTGTGCATGAGATAATCCTGCAGTGCTTTTACGTCTTCGGGACTTACGTCAGATCTATTCAATAGTGAGGTAAAAACCTTTTCCGCCTTCTCCGCTGAAACATTATCAAATTTTAGAATTCTAGAATAAGCGAGAGCGCATTTAACACCCACCATTCCGTAATCTACTCCCTCTTCAAATGCTTTTCTAAGTGTAGTAAGATAATCATCTAACGTATTAATGGGAATATTATATTTTAAACCAAAATCTTTTATCTGTGCATAAGATGAAATGAAGATAAATTTATCAAACTTTTCAACATGACGATAATAATTCGGATCATACTTTCGATGCCCCATATCTATAATGGCTAAATCGATTTTAGCTTTTTCTTTTAATACATATTGATATAACCCGGGTTTATTAGCTTCCTTCATTCGGGAGGATAGTTCTTCAACTGTCGATCCATTAATCTCTGATATTCCATACAGATCACGAGCAGCAATAAGAGGAACTCTACCGTAGGCAGTATTCTGCATTGACTCATAGACCGGTTCTAATATTTTCCATCTATCCAATAGAGGCAAGTTATTATTATATACTATATCAATAAATTCTTTGATGTTTCCCTTATTTGCCGAGACGATATCAGCTTGAGCATAATCTCCAAATAGAAGTGTAAAATCAATTCTATCAGGAGCCTGCAGACGATCTTCTTCCGTAAATAAGTGTTCATGTGTATCTATAATCTCAATTTCATTAACTGCTGAGATGATTCGCTCTTCATAATTAGGCTTCGGGGGCTCAACTATCTGAACCTGTGAAAGTATTGAGACAAAAAACAGAAAAGTGAAAATTACTGTTACTGAATATCTCATAAATATTTCCTCCTTGAATTATAATTAAACTACATCAGCTAAACAATTAATCCGAGAATTGTGTAACTTTCAAATCATTCGGGAGATTAACAAATCGTAAATAAAGCCCCCAGCCGGCGCCGAGGTTTTCCACTTTAACCAAAATTTTATTTATTCCCTTTTTCAATTTTACTGTCATAATTTCTTGATCTGCCACAGCGCCCCTGCCGGTATGTATATTATAAACAACTTTATTATTGATCCACATCTTCGCTCCGTCGTTGCTGCCTAGAGTTATTCTTACATCTCTATCATCGGGACTTATAATTTCTGTGTATGCATAAGCAATTCCCTTTGATCTTGGATTTACACCGGGATTCCTTTTGCTAAAAATAGAAATAAAGTTTAAATATCCGGAAGGCGGTGTCTTTTCAGTTTCCCAATTAACCATATCTCCTTTTCCTTTATAAGACTTTGAGAAGAGGATTTCGTTTTCCGGAGGATAAACTTCGTTAAGACCAATTCCGTAATCGAATATCCCTATAACTTTCCAACTACGAATAAAACCTTTACTGGTTTTATGTATTTCCCACCAATCATGGAGAGGACCCGGTTTTTGCAATACTTTTAAATTAGCGATCGAGCCTGAAGAATCATCCAATTTAAAAATTCGTAAAGCATTTTCGCGCAACATCATTTTTGCGATATCAATAGCCTCACTTTCTGTTAAATATCTGTCACGAACTTTTTCTATCAGAACTTCTGCAA
>QILJ01000125.1 GCA_003233295.1 Ignavibacteria bacterium
GATGCGCAAAGCTTGGTTTCCATTCTCAGAATTTACATACCCGCTTTGTTCCGGCACTTGTGAAAAAACAATATCACCATTAATACGGATAACTGTTAACTCCCACGGTTGCTTTTGAATGGTTACACGTAAGCTGTCAGTTTTCAATTCAAACAAATTTCCTTTCTGCTTAATATCTAATGATTGTCCGATATCTTCAGCAAACGGTTCTTCCACTTGGTGTATCTGCACTCTAACAACATCGGGAAAAGGAAACGAAACTCGGATGGATTCCTATCTTCTGCACCATACAAACATTTGAAATTCACTGCATTGCTGTATATTGTATGACCAGCAATCTGAATTGTTTCAATTCCATTGCTGTGTGATTGAAGCTGCTGTTGTCCGAAAGAAAGCAGAAATACATATATCTTGATTATTGATTTCATGTTCATTTTTATTTAGGTGAGTTTTTTAGAAAATTTCTTTTTCGAAATCCAAATTAACCAAATGGTAAAAGTTAAAATAATAAATAACAAACTATAAAGTGAAAACTTCATTGCTGATGATTCGGAATTTCTGATTGGACTGTCGGGGTGTAATATTAATTTGTTACCGTGCATTAACAGAAGAATAGAAATAAAAGGAATAATATTTAAAAAACCTTTTAATCTTGTATTTGGAATTAGACCAGCTGCTACTAGAATACTAATAGTTATAGATATTATCTGTAACGAAGCAAGCATATATGGTTCTGTCCAATTTACAGCTCCCCAAAAAATAGTTGATGCAATCATGCTCAATCCTATCCCTAGAAAATAGAGGATAAGAGAGAACAAGCTTATATAGAAAAGCCAACTTTGCAAATGTTTACTAGCAGAAAATAAAACCCAAACACCTAGAAATGCAGATACTAGAAATCCCAAAGTTCCACTGAAAATCAATGCAACATGAATGTATACTAATATAACTCCTTCACCAAGAGTTTTTTCCTGCGGGATAATAATTATATTAATACAAAATAAAATGATAAAAACAATTGCCGTAAACCAATTCTTTTTATAAAGGTTATTTATCTGCATATTATTCTATTGTGTAATCTTCTATCAATTTAACAACTCCGTTTTATATGGGAGTAGAGATTCACAGTTATTCGAATTACTTTTCTAGATTTTTATTTCTCTCGTAACTGGATTATCTCCTGTAAACGCACTAGCGCTTTGAGATAATTCGTATTATGCGGCAGCCAAAATTCATTGGATGCATAATATGGAATATCTTTTCCGCTCATATCAAAATAGGGACGGTCATCACCAATATCGCGCCAAACAATTCCGTTCACAATACCTCCGGGAATCGCTCCCCGCTTAACTCCACCTAATACATAGCGGTGATGATAAGACGGAGCAAACCGGCTGCCTATACCTTCCATCATACTGATATCATAGGGATTGTTGCCTAATATCCAGTTGTATTGATCATAAATGAATTTCAGGTAGCGCGGATCAGGTTTATAAAGATAAGCCAGAGCCATCTTTTCTGCAGCTTTAAGAAGATGACTATTCGAACCTAAAGCAAACTTCCATCCTTTTTCCGGTGTACCGAAATAATTAGGATTTTCTTTCGGTCCATATGTATAAACGCCAAAAGGATTATCTGCCAACTCAAGCATCTGCTCAGCTTCCTTTGTAAGTTTTTCTTTAATTTGCTGGCTATGATCCTGCTTAAAAACATCATCAAATTCTATGGCAATATTAATATCTTCTAGACCGAACTTATCAAATAAGGAATCTGCAAGTTTAGAAAATTTTTGCTCATGAGTTGCTGCATATAAATCCACAGCAGCGCTTAACAGCAAAGGTCCTCCTTTATTATTTCGTAAAGCCCAGTTCAATCCTCGTTCTGCTGTTTCAATATATTGTTTGTTGTCTTTTATCAAAGATGCCACTTTAGCCATAGCAGCCGTCTGATAAGAAGAATTCCCTCCTGACACCCTATCCTTGAGAATCCGTTCATCCCCGGTACCTGGTATGTTATCGGTTTCATATGAAGCTGCGCCGAAGTATCCCCATCCGCTTGTAAGCGGTCCTCTAGCTGAACCGTCGTCAGCAACCATCCGCCTTGAAAAATCTGCTCCCCAAAGTATTTCGTCAAGAAAATTGCTTCTCTTGTTGTCATCTGAATTCTGTTTATCGAACAGTTTCTGCTGTACCGTGTATGCTTCGGCAAGTCCAAATACGTAAGGGGCATTATGATATTTATTATAATCTCCGGCATCGTGCCAACCCCCCGATAAATTGAATTGCTCGTGATGTGCTTCATCTGTTGCATCATCAAGATGGCAGGCTTTGTGAAAACCAGGCACTTCCATACCGCAGCGCTGATAATAGAAAAAGCGATAAGCCTGCCGTGCAGTTTTTTGCCAGAAGAGATCACTCGCAATTTCAAACTGCCATGATATATCCGTCTGTTCATCAAGAATTATTTTGATCCTGTATTTTCCCGGTTGAGTTATTTCTGAAAAATTCCCCCGCCAATAATAGGATCCCCAATCATTACCGAATGCACCCTTTATACGATCACGAAATACTAGATCAGATTTGAAAACTACTTTTCCATTTTCATTAATAATTTGAAAGTATGCTGAATCAGCTTTAAAATTACTTTGAGCTGTAAACCATTTCGGTGCATTTTTTTCATACCCGAGCTGATTAACGAAAACCTTTGAATTCTGTTCCTGGTTAAAAATTCCTGTTAAATGAGCATCGTCCCACCAAACTGTGTCACTTGAATTAGTAACACAGACCAATTGCATCCAACGTGCATTTGCGGGCGGTTCTATTTCCGAAAGAGAAAATTGAGTCCATCCTTCACCATTTTTTTTCATTATATTCAACAGATCTTCTCGAATCAGACCATCTAATCCAATCCAAACAAGAAACACAGACTTCTCCCCTTTATCTCCCTTCAGTCTAATACCAGCATTCACGGATAGCAAATTTTTATCAACAGGTATTTGCTCTGACGCCAACCGAAATTCACTATTTGCAATGATTTTTACGGAAGATTTCCCGGAGTATTTTGTAACGTCATCCAATTCCCACTGGGCATCTGTGGTTGTATTAGTAAACCAACCGCGCGGTCTATTTCTTCGCAGCTGAAAGTTTATCGATCCTGTAGGATATTTATCTTCATTCCCAGTAAGTTTAGCCTGATCAAAATCACCATAAAGTAATAGTTCCTTTTTATCAATAATTTTAGTTACTTGTCCAAGATTTTGATTATAGGATGAACCGCTTTGCGCTGCATTAAACCGTCGGGAAGCCCAAGGTATCTTGGCTGGATCATATTTCCCGTCTAAAGTGAGACAGCGCAATTTACTGTCACTGCCGCAAATCAGGATATCTGTCTTTCCATCTAGATCAACGTCCGCAATAGTAGAGGGATAATTCAAACGTAATTCTGCTGAGTAAAACCATTCGGGAAATCCATAGCTGTCCAGACAATATAACGTATGATCATCACTTGATACGAGAACCTCAACTTGGTTATCTCCATCCACATCACCCATGATTGCCGATGCATTTGTGCGCTTTTGTGTTGCATAGATCCAGCGCTGTTTTCCAGACGCATCGAGACAATATATATAACCTTCTTTATCGCTTATAACTATCTCGGCTGGACCGTCACCGTCAATATCGCCGACTGCAATTGAAGAACCGGAATAGAGATGGATACCATTAAGCATATTAAACTTCCAAAGTATCTTACCGCTGCGAGCATCCATTGCATAGACGGCGTTATCATCAAATGAGGCGCAGTATAGTTCTGGTAAGCCGTCCAGATCAGCATCGGCAATTACAGGAGCGCTTTCAAATTCATCACCGGTCTGCTTATCCCATCGCAAAGTTCCGTCATTATTTAAACAAACAGCGCCGATACGATCAACAGCAAATATTTCAGAAAGATCGTCGCCGTCAATATCAGCTGCCGCAATAGGTGTCTTCAAAGATAGAATCGGGCGATCATCGCCCCCTTTATAGCCCCAGAGTTTTGCTCCATCAATGGAATAAGCAACTATGCCGCTATCTATTGTCCCAGCAACGGCTTCGTCTATGCCGTCGCCGTTTAGATCAACCCAAATAGCATTTCCCCATTCAATTCTGCCGGCATTGCGCTGCCAGATCACCTTGCCTTTTTCTGCATCTATACAAGTTAGTGATCCATCCCCATTTCCGATCAATAATAGCGGTTTTCCATCTGTTGTTTTATTTGTCAATGCAGCCGCAGATATAAGCCGCTTCTTCCAAGTGTGATCCAATTTCCAGATTTGTTTGCCTGAAGCACTGATACAGCGCAGAGTACGAACCTCACTATCGCTGATAATTATCTCATTACCAGGTTCCTCACATACATCTGCAACCAGAGGCGGTACATAGAGTTGTGATTCTGCAGTAAATATCCACTTCTCTTTCGGTTGAGAAAATGAATTGTTCGGATGAAACATTATAATTGAAATGATTATGGCTATATAATTTTTTAGTCTGATGATTTTAACTCCTTATATGGAAATGATTTTAAAGTGATTGGAAATCAAGCTAATAAAATTTTTTGAACTAAACAATACTTCAATAGTATTGAGTACATTTTATTTCTTTTTATTCAAACACAACTTCTAATTTGTGTTACGCAAAATCTATTTTTTTGCTCCGCCATTAGTGTGAACATTAAAAAGATAATGAATCTCATCGCAGCAAGCAGACTGGGTATCATTATGGAGTAATTAATAAATTTTTGCCGCTAGGCAACAGAGAATTCATCCCTTGTCCGCCT
>QILJ01000173.1 GCA_003233295.1 Ignavibacteria bacterium
TGAAGCACATTCATCTTAACCGCAGCCATACCATCTATATTCCGTTTTAGAACATCCATCGGCATGAAGTGTCGACAAATATCTATCAGCAATCCTCGCCATGGAAATCTCGGGGCATCATTAATTTTTAATTCAGGGAAGTAATAACCATCTTCATCAATCATTAATAGCTGAAGTAATGTTTCCAAACCATGCATCGCTCCAAAGTTACTTTCAGCAGAAAGATTGATTTTATCCGGAGTAATTATAAGCTGATACGATTCATCAATACCCAGCTTGAGTTCTTCTGATTTGTCAAACGAAATTTCCAGTTGTGAATCTGAAGGATCATTTGCAGATGTAATAAAATCCTGGCTGAAGAAGAGACCGGTTCTTTCATCCAGTCTTCTTAAAAAACGGGTTGCATAAGCAAAAACTTTTTGATCGCTATTTTTTACTGACAAAGTAAAGTCTTTATCCAGTCGAAATTTACCGCTCCCTATTTTTACTTCTTTTGGATAAGGCATAAGCGGAAGATTTGTTTCAGCAGTTGAATCGAAAAATGTTAAAGTAAAGAAGACCATTAAAATTCCAAGTTTTGAATAGAACATTGTTAACCTAAATATTGAATATTGTTTTTGAAATTTACTAAAAATCTAATTTATTCTTATTAAGTATTCTTTACAAAAATCTTTACTGTTTTAATTACTTCGATCTTTGATTATCTTTGATTCTCAAAATTGGGAAAATTTATAAATTGTTATTGATAGAGATCATTCCGAATAAATGTGACTTTTGCGGCTGTTGTGTGGGTGTGTGCCCAGAGGATGCAATCGAATTAAAAGAAGCCGAAATAAATATCAGTGAGCTTCTTTGCACAAATTGTGTTAAATGCGTTTGGTCTTGCCCAATTGAAGTACTCAAATTTAATAAAGAAAAAATGAAAGAAAATTCACAGTGATAATCCATTTGATAATTACTTTTTAAGTAAATGAACATTGACCATTTGAATAAAGAATATGACATAATAGTCGTTGGAGCTGGTCCAGCCGGTTCAACGGCGGCTAAATTTGCTGCAGAAAAAGGCGTATCTGTTTTAATGCTGGAGAAAGATAGAGATGTTGGATACCCGGTACGTTGTGGCGAAGCTGTCAGCAAAGCTGGTATTGAAGAATTTATAACTCCGGATGAAAAATTCATAGCTGCAGTGATTGATAAGTTCTGTATGGTCGCTCCAGATGGAACGGAAGTGATTTTACCGCTTAATGAATTTGGTTACATTTTAGAGCGAAGGATCTTTGATTACGAACTTGCCAAGCAAGCAGCAAATGCCGGAGCAGAAATTTTGACACGCACTTATGTTAACGGTTTACTTTTTGAAAATGATAAAGTATCCGGAGTTAAACTTGAATATCAAGGGAAACAGGAGGAGATAAAATCAAAAATCGTGATTGCTGCCGATGGAGTGGAATCCCGAGTAGGAAGATGGGCGGGTATCAAAACTCATATCGACTTTAGAGATATGGAATCCTGTGTGCAGATCACAGCTTCTAATATTGATGTTGATCAAGACACATGTTATTTCTATTTCGGCATAAATGTTGCTCCGGAAGGATATTTCTGGATTTTTCCCAAAGGGAATTCATCTGCTAATATTGGACTTGGCGTAAGCGGTGCGATCGGAAAGAGCAGATCTGCACAATCATTTTTGAATGATTTTATGAGTAAAAATTATCCTGATAAACCTATATTAACACAGATTGCCGGTGGTGTACCATCTGTTATAACATTGGAAAAGATATCTGCACCGGGAATTATTATTGTCGGAGATGCTGCTCGACAAGTCAATCCGTTATCCGGAGGTGGAATTGTAAGCGGAATGATTGGCGGAAAAATTGGCGGAAAAATTGCCGCTGAAGCAGTAAGATCAAATGACCTCGATCATCTATTAACTTACGATAAAGCTTGGCATGACCGATTAGGAAAACGTCATGAAATATTTGATAAAATTAAAAATGCAATTTATGGTTTCAGTGATGAGAAACTGAATAATATCGCATATTCTTTCACAAAGATCCCGCTTGAAAAGCGAACTCTTGGTAAATTATTCAGAACTGCGTTAATCAATAATCCATCAATTCTTATTGATGTAGCAAAGGTGTTTGTGGTATAATGAAAAAAATAATTCTTGAACTTTTGAATAAGTATTACGATCAAATCCGTGATAACTGGATTAACAAAATTGAGTCCAACTTTGGCGATAAACTTTCAAAAGCCCAGATAAAAACTTTTGTTGAAGCGAGTTTAAATACTTTGATCGATGTGGTAAAAACATCTCAGTATTTATCTTCCGATCAATATTTAATTGATTCTTATATTCTTTTTTCAAAATCAAATATAAATTTGTTGGAGGTTAGCCAGATATTCAGCTTCGGCAGGTTTGCTCTACTTCATAATATAGATAAATCGGAAGAATTTAATTATGACCCAATAATTATAATTGGATTCTTAGATGAAATAATTGAACAAGTATTTGCACGCTACAGTTTGCTTTATCAAAGTGCACAGACTAAAGAATTGAAACAGGCAAGAAAGAGGTTGGAGCATAAGCTTGAAATGAACCAGAGATACTTGCGAACAATTCTGCACAAATCGGATACAGCAATTGCCGTAATTGATAACAACGAAAAATTTATTGCATGGAACAAAGGAGCCGAAAAGATATTCGGTTATACTGAGAAAGAAGTTATTGGAAAACCAGCCACATTTTTGCTACCCCGATCCGAAAAATTTATGGAAGAACTTGATTATATTAAAAGAGAAATTGATCTGACTGGAGATGTAAAAATTCTGGATACGGAAAGAATTACAAAATTTGGTAAAACTATCCCGGTCCAGTTGACTGTAACTCAATTGCCCAGCAGCGATGGCAAGAGCGATGGTCGAACAATTATCATTCAGGATAAATCGCAAGTTAAACAGCTGCAGCAGCAAATCGATCAATCTGAAAAGCTCGCCGTTATCGGTCAACTTGCCGCTGGTGTTGCGCACGAAATCGGCAATCCCTTAGCTTCAATTTCTTCACTGGTTCAACTGATGCAGCGTAAAAACGAAAATGAACAACTTGGCGAGCAGCTGAAAACCATTAAAGAAAACATAGACAGAATTTCAAAGATCGTGAGGGAACTTGTTGACTTTTCCAGACCGCCGGGCGAAGATAAAGTGCTTCTTGCTATTACCGATGTATTGAAGACAGCGGTTGGAATAGTTAAATATGATGAAAGAGTGAAGAACGTCGAGTTTATTACCGACATGGATTCTGAACTTCCACTGATAAATATTGTGCCTGATCAACTTCTGCAGGTGTTTGTCAATATTTTGATCAACGCTCTTGATGCTATTGAAGGAGAAGGAGAAATTGAGGTAAAAACATATCTTGAAAATAGTTTTATCTGTATTGATATTAAAGATAACGGATGCGGAATGACTCAGGAAGTGATCAATAAAATTTTTGACCCTTTTTATACAACTAAATCAGTAGGAAAAGGAACAGGATTAGGGCTTTCAGTAAGTTACGGGATTATAAAAAAACTCAATGGCAATATCACAGTCAAAAGTAAATTGAACGAAGGATCTATATTTACAATTAAATTGCCGACAAACAGAAATTAGGATAAGGAAAATATATACTATGAAAATTTTAATCGTTGACGACGAAAAAACAATCAGAGACTCACTGCAGCTTATATTAAATGAAGAAGGCTATGAAACTGAGACATCAAGTGACGGAAAGGATGCACTCGAAAAAATAAAAAATGAAATGATAGATGTTGTTATAACGGATATAAAAATGCCTAACCTTGACGGGATGGAACTTCTTAATCGAGCCGGGAAAATAAGTCCCGACACATTTTTTATTTTAATGACCGCATACGCTTCAGTTAAAACAGCCATCGAGGCGCTTAGGGAAGGGGCATATGACTATTTGATCAAACCGGTTGAGTTCGATGATCTCCTTGCAAGAATCAAGAGACTTGCAAATTACAGAAAATTATCTCTTGAAAATAAATTGCTCCGTCAGCATATCTCGTCGAGTGCAGGATATCAAAATATTATCGGTGAAAGCCCGGCAATTAAAAAGGTATTCAATCTTATAAATCAAGTTGCTGCTACAAGCAGTAATGTGCTGGTAACTGGGAAAAGCGGAACCGGTAAAGAATTAGTTGCAAAAGCAATTCATTTTAACAGCAATAGGAAAGATAATATTTTTCTGCCTGTTAACTGCGGCGCCATCTCTGAAAATTTGATCGAAAGCGAATTATTCGGTCACAAAAGAGGAGCTTTTACCGGAGCAGTTGAGGATAAATCCGGACTATTCAAAGTTGCCGACGGCGGGACTTTATTCCTAGATGAAATCGGAGACCTTCCTTTAAATATGCAAGTTAAGCTCCTGCGGGCAATTGAAGATAAAAATTTTATTCCTGTCGGCGGCACCAAACCGATTTCATCCGATGTAAGAATTATTGCAGCCACAAATCAGAATCTGTAC
>QILJ01000296.1 GCA_003233295.1 Ignavibacteria bacterium
CAGCATATTATAAAATCTGGCATAATAGTTTTAATTCTGATAGCGCTTCAGTTGACTCTGATTCCGCTGGTTTCAATTAAAGGAATCATCCCGGATCTGGTAGTTATTTATGTCGTTATTTATGCTATGAGAAATGGTCAGTTGAAAGGAACATTCTTTGGATTTGTTGTAGGATTATTTTTCGATTTATTTTCAGGTGGTTTATTAGGAAGTGCAATGTTTGCTAAAACGCTAGCGGGATTTGTTGCAGGATATTTTCATAAAGATGATGAGGAAGATATATTCTCTAACTCTCTTCTGTTTACATCAATAATCTTTATCTCTTCTTTGATTGATTCTTTTTTCTACGCGTTTCTGGGTTCAGCAGAAGTTGAACTAAATGTAATTTCCCTAATATTCACAAACGGAATATTGCCTGCTGTTTACACATCGCTTATCGGATTAGCTTATTCATTATTAGTGAGGAAGAAATAATGGATGAAAATTATTTTGGCTCGCCGTTAAGGAGACAGATCGTTTTCTTTATTATAATCGGATTCTTTTCACTCCAAATTTTTCAGCTGGTGAGAATGCAGCTTTTAAATAGGGATATGTACGAAGAAAAATCGAATGAGAATAGTATTAAAACTGTAGTTATCTCTCCGGCGCGGGGAATTTTATATGATAGAAATGTCAATATCCTTGTAGGTAATAAAGCATCATTCATTCTCCAGATCACTCCTGATAGTTATGACAAGAAGAACACTAGGAAAATAGAAACGGTTCTCGGAGTTGATCCCGGTTATATTGATTTGATCTTACGGAAGAATAGAAAATATTCAAGATACGCCCCGAGAAATATTTTAAGAAATGTAAGCTACGATGTTATTAGCTGGATTGATGAGAATAAAGATGAACTGCCGGGAGTTGATTATACGGTACAGACTCAAAGAGATTATTCATTTGGAGTGATGAGTTCACATGCATTTGGGTATACTAAAGAGATCAATTCGAAGTCATTAAAAAAGAATAGGGATATTTATTCGATGGGAGATTACGTTGGTGCGAGCGGAATTGAAAAATCATATGAAAAATATCTCAGAGGTTCTAAAGGAAAAGAGTTCTATATTGTTAATTCCAGGCAGAAAGTTGTGGGTAGGTATGAAGGAGGAAAGGAAGATATTCCGCCGGTGAAAGGTAATGATCTTATCCTGACACTTGACAAAAATGCACAGACCGCAGCCGAAGAAGCTTTTACGGAATACACCGGATCGGTTGTGGCAATTGAACCATCGACTGGGGAAATACTTGCCTTTGTAAGCGCTCCCGAATATGACCTTTCAAAGTTTGCTTCTGTTACTTCCAGTGATTACTGGGATACACTTTCGAATGATCCAAACAAACCGCTTTTTAATCGTGCAACTATGATGCGTAATCCTCCCGGTTCAACTTTTAAAATGCTTATCGCTATAGCTGCTCTGGAGGAAAACATTGTTTCTCCAAGTTTTACTATCAACTGTAAAGGAGGACTCAGATACGGGAATCGCTTTTTTAAGTGTACACATCACCACGGCTTGGTGAATATGGTTTCAGCAATCGAAAGATCATGCAACACCTATTTCTATCAGTTAATATTAAAAGTGGGAATTGATAATTTATACAAGTACAGTAAAATGTTCGGCTTCGGTGAAAAGACTAATATCGATATTGGGCATGAGTTTAAGGGTCTTATACCAAGCCGACAGTATTATGATAGAGTATATGGAAAAGGGAAATGGACAAACGGTAATTTGCTGAGTTTAGGTATCGGGCAAGGAGAGATCCTTACCACGCCGTTACAGTTAGCCAAGTATGCAGCTCTGCTGGCAAATTTTGGAAAGACAAAGACACCTCACCTGGTACGCGGTTACATTAAAAGTCAAACGAACAGATATGTCCCGTTTGATTTCGATTCAATTCAGGTAAATGTTAAGCAAAGTTCTTTTGATATCGTTCGTGAAGGAATGTATAAAGTTGTTCAAGGCGAAGGTACTGCACGTTGGATCAGATTGAAAAACATTGCAATAGCCGGCAAGACAGGAACTGCGCAGAATCCTCACGGTAAAGATCATGCTTTATTTATTGCATTTGCACCGTATGAAAATCCTAAAATTGCAGTTGCGGTAATCATTGAGAATATTGGATACGGAAGTACGTATGCCGCACCGGTTGCTAAAAAAATTATTAAAGCATATTTGGATCCTCAAAATAAAAAACTTGATCTGCTCGGATCAAATTAATATGGTTGTGAATTGAAAATTAAATACAATATAAAAGACAAATTCGATCCGGTAATGTTCTTATCGGCTATCATACTTATTGTGGTTGGTCTTCTCGCAATTTACAGTTCAACTTATAATCATCCGACGGCAAAAGGAAACTTCAACAAGCAATTAGTATTCGCAGTTGTTTCTGTAGTAATATTTTTTATAGTGTATTTATTACCGGCAAGAACTTTTAGAGTAGTTGCTATTCCTACATTCCTTATTTCATTAGGATTGCTGGCTGCTGTTATATTTATGGGAAAGACTGTGTACGGTGCTAAAAGCTGGATGAGCCTTGGTCCTATTGGGTTTCAGCCTTCCGAGTTTGCAAAGATTGGAACCATACTATTTCTTGCTCACTGGTTGTCAATGCCCAAAAGAGATATAAACAATTTAAAGGAATTGTTTTACACTATCACTTTAAGTATAATCCCCATAGTGCTAATTTTAATGGAACCGGACATGGGTACTGCGATTGTGTATATTAGTATCACTCTCATGATGATATTCTGGAGCGGGATAAGTTTGTTCGGGTTGTTTGTCGTAGTATCTCCCGGTGCGATTCTGTTCGCTTCTCTTTTTGGAACTCCAATGTTTTTGTTTGCTCTTGCTGCTGTTGTAATTGCTCTGTTTCTTTTTAAGCAGGATCTTTTTACGAGCGGGACAGTATTTGTTATAAATCTCGCTGCGGGTTTTGCGTTTGAATTATTATTGAAAGTCTTAAAACCTCATCAGGTTAACAGAATATTGACTTTTGTCGATCCTTCTTCTGACCCTTTAGGATCAGGGTATAATGCTTTGCAGGCAAAAGTTGCAATTGGCTCAGGCGGGTTAATTGGTAAAGGTTTTATGCAGGGCAATCAAACTCAATTAAGATTTATCCCTGAACAATGGACGGATTTTATTTATTGTGTTATAGGCGAGGAATTCGGATTTATCGGAAGTGTAATTGTACTGGTCCTGTTCCTAATAATATTTTTAAGACTTCTTAATTTTACATCCTATGCCGGAGATAAATTTGATAAGCTCGTTGTTGTCGGAATACTTACCTTGTTTTTCGTACACTTTGCGATTAATATCGGGATGAATTTAGGAATTACACCAGTGATCGGGCTGCCTCTTCCTTTTATAAGTTACGGCGGAAGTGCATTGGTTACTAATATGTTATTGCTTGGCGTAGCATTTAATATTTATAAGAATAGAAAGTATCATACATAATTTGAGTTGATGTGAAAGCACAAGAAAAATTACAAAATAGACTTAATAAAGGTCTGCATATTTGCGTTGGTTTGGATACCGATAAAAATAAAATTCCAAGGCATTTACCACCAGATAAAAATGGGGTGCTTGAATTTAATAAAGCAATAATTGATGAAACAAGTGAATATGCTGCTGCATATAAAATCAATTTTGCCTTTTACGAAGAAGCAGGCGCTGCGGGAATGGAAATGCTGGCTCGCACGCTTGAACTTATTCCCGATGATATCTTAGTTATTGGTGATGCTAAGAGAGGAGATATCGGCAACACATCTAAAATGTATGCGAGATCGCTATTCGATCATTTTAACCTGGATGCTTCAACTTTAAGCCCTTACATGGGCAAAGATTCGCTTAGCCCTTTCTTGGAGTATACAGATAAAATTCATTTTATACTCGCGCTTACTTCGAATCCTGGTTCACATGATTTTGAAAAGTTGGAGATCACTTCCGGGAAGAAACTCTATCAAGAGGTAATAAGTAAAGTAAATGAGTGGAACGTTAATAAAAATTGCGGTATAGTTTTCGGTGCAACAAATCTTGATGAACTAAAAAGGAACATCAATAGTTTTGGTAACCTTTTTATTCTTCTCCCTGGAGTTGGTGCACAAGGCGGTGATCTGGAAGGTATAGTAAAAACATTCAGACAAAATTCAAACAACAACTATATTGTAAATGTTAGTCGGGCTCTGCTTTATGCTGATAGTTCAAAAGATTTTGCAAAAACCAGCAAACAAATATTGCAGGAATATAACAAAGTAATTCGAGAGATTGTATAAAAACTTACTACCAAAAATGTATGGAAGGGGCATGCCCCTTTCCTACGGACTTATTCCTATAACTTAAAGTTTTAATAGTTCTAAATGAATCAATAGCGTTTTAATCATTATAGTATTATTTTAATACTAAGTTAATTTTAAAATTAACTTGATTTGTAAGAGTAAAAATCATTTAATGATGCAACGG
>QILJ01000406.1 GCA_003233295.1 Ignavibacteria bacterium
TAAAAGAATACTCATTAAAACATATTTAACTTTTACATCTATTTTTTTTATCATGATGAACTCCGTAATTTATATTAATATTATTAGTTAATTTGCGCAATAACACCGCCGTATAAACCGGCAGCTGAAACAAAAAGAAAAGTCAAAATAGCAATAGCCCAGAGGAACTTCTTTAGTTTTTCAACATACAAAGCAACCGACCATAAAATCAGCGAAGCTAATACACCGAATCCAAGTAGTTCATGAGTCTCAACAAGACTATAAGCCGCTGTACCTTCAAAGGGTTCAGCCTGCGCTAAACCTGCAAAAACAGCTACAATTGTCATAAGCGCTGCAAAAGGAATAATAATTTTTATTGCGCCCTGATACTTGTTATTCTTATAACCCAGTATCATTAATAAAAGCCCTATAACTGTTAGAGCAATTGGAAAGTGTATAACTTTATTATGAATATGTTCAAACACTGCTCCGAATGTTACTTCTTCAACCTCTCCTTCATCAGCAGCTTCCAATTCTTCCTCTTCGGCTTCAGCATGACGAGCTGCTATAAACTTCTCCGTCGCCATTCCGTTTATTGCAATCGTATCGCCGTTAACAATTGTAAGTGTATCGGGTTTTACTTCTGCTTTTTTCTTTTTGTGTCCCTCATGTGCATAAAGCACAGATGCTACTATTAATATTGTAAATATTAATTTGAAATTTATTTTTAACATTATTAACCTCATTTTTTTATAATTCAAAATTTAAGCCCCCTGAAATTGTATAGTCAGAAGTTGCACTATTTAACCCGGCAGATACGATTGCTGTAAAATATAATCCGTAATTGATCATATAGTTATAACCTAATGCCAATTGCTGCGGTGAAGCAAATCCCTGTATAATTGTAGTATAAGAATCATATGCTAATAGAACTGAGTGTTTGCCATAACCAAACATATAACCTACTCCCAAACTTATAGTGTAAGGATTAGTTGTGCTAGCTCCTTCTGCATCCCCAATGAACAAATACCCGAATTGTCCGAAGAAAGAAAAACGATCAACAAACTTTCTGATACCTAATGCAATTTGATAATCAAATTCTCCAGTGCCGATTCCAAGACTCGAAGTTGCAGTAGGAAATTTAACATATCCTTCAACCGAAAATGCCGGAAGAGTTTTTGTTTCGTGAATCATCTGCAGGCTGCCATTCAGATACATATCTCCGAAACCGATGTTAGTCGAGTTCATCCCGCCATTTCCGGTGTGATTACCGCCATGGTCAAAATCATTATTCTCGCTTCCATTAGGAATATACGTTTGACCAAGTTGAGTGAAAGTATTACTTCTTCCAAATACAACAGGGATACTCAGACTCAGATAAAAACTCTGAGTCTGATATCTCAATCCATTGTATAAGAAAAAAGAATTATGATTTGAGCCGTCTTGAAAGTCTGATCCTACCATCTGCAGCGAACCACTATAGTACCAGCTATCCTGCGCCTGAGCAACATTGGAAACAACAAATACAAACAACAGCAACTTTAGGAATTTAATTTCTCTCATTATTATTGACCGCCTATTTTTCAATTTGCGGCTTTTTTTGTTTAGCTTCAAGGTAATTCAGCATATCATCATAATTCTTCATCATATCATCCATATTACCCATCATCTCGTTCATATTCTTCATCATATGCTCATCCTGCATCATATCTTTATTCTTCATCATTGAGTTCATCTGTTCCAACATTCCGTTCATATTATCAGACATTCCCTGCATATTTTTCATCATATCCTTCTGGTTATTCATCATTTGCTGATGATCCCCGTTCATCATATTCTGCTGATTGCCCTGCATATGCTGTTGATTATTCTGCATATTATGCTCTTGGTTATTCTGCATATTCTGGTTCATACCTTGCATCATACCCTGCATTCGCATGTTCATCTGGTTCATGCGCTCTGTCATCTGCTGCATATGCTGCATATTATTCTGCATCATGTTCTGCATGTTCTTCTGCATACCATCCTGCATATTCTGATTCATATTACCATGCTGAGCATTAATGCTTGTTATTCCAAATAACATAGCAACCAATACTGCAGTAAGCAGCTTCATTTTGCTTTTGAATGTTTTCATTTTATTCTCCTTTTTTTATAACTTATTTATTGAATTTATTTGCCGACCTTTAGTTAAATTGAAATAGTTTAACTAATGCCGGAATAACATTTTATTTTGTTTTAAATCCGTTTTTTTCTAAATTTTTGACAGCTTGATCAACTGTTACTTCCTTTAACTTCATTCCGCAAAGAGGACATTCGCCCGGATCATCCGAGATAACGTTCCAATCCATCACATCCTGATAAACTTTTCCATCTTTATTTTTATCGATCTCGGCAACATCTATAACACCTTTACGAACAGAATTGTTTCCTCCCATCTTATTTTGTTTCATCATCTTATCATGATCCATCATTCCTTTATGATCTTTCATCATTGTGCTGTCACATTTCGTCTGCATGTTTTTCATCATCGAAGCGTCACACATCTTTTTTCCATTTTTCATCATTGCTTTATGATCTTTCATCATTGTGCTGTCACATTTCGTCTGCATGTTTTTCATCATAGAAGCGTCACACATCTTTTTTCCATTTTTCATCATTGCTTTATGATCTTTCATCATCGTGCTGTCGCATTTCATCTGCATGTTTTTCATCATTTTATGATCAGACCCTGCTGACTTAGACTGGTCTTGAGCAGTTAAACTGCTAACTATAAAAAACATTATCACCACAGCTGTAATTGATAATTTTATTGTCTGTTTCATTTTATTACTCCTTATAATTTTATTAAAAAATACCTTCTATAACCTGCTATGATCGATCCAATTGTAATAAAGAAGACTCCAATCCAAACCAAGATTATAAATGGTTCAACACTGATCTCAGCTGACAGAGTTTCAAGTTTAGCTTCAACATTTTTCTCGCCGATTTTGTTTAACTGAATAAGTACGCTTCCGGCTGCATCCATTTCAATAATACCCGCTTCGCTGATTGTATCAGCAACAAAAACATTTTTCCCTTTGTCGTTTGTCATAAAAGGAAGCGCTTCAAATTTTTTTCCATTCTTTTCCAAAGTAATTTTAGAAAAGATCTTAAAATCTTTACCCTCCGCCATATTACTCATATCTTTTTCAGAAAAAACAAATTCATCAAATCTAACTTGAAAATCATCAAAGGGCTTTGTCTCTCCTTTTTTAATTACAAATTCTTTACTGCTGCCGCTCTCGGCTGTTTCAAAGCCCATAGGAGAAATATAAATGTCTTTTGTAAATCCTTCCTTAATATCAGGCTCTCTCATCAAGTTGCCGTTATAATCCGATGTATACATAACTGGGGAAGCGATGAAAGAACCGGAAGCATCACTAAATTCCACATCGAATGCAAATTTTTTCCCGTCTTCAATTGGAGTATAACCAATATATTTTACATCGTACCCGTTAATGTTAACTTTCTTTCCTTTAATAAGATCTGCTTGAGACTTTGTAACTAAGTTACCGTTGAGAATAATACCCATAAGTAAAATTGCAGCACCGAGATGCGCTATCTGACCTCCAGTTAAAGTAATTCCGTTTCTAATGTTTCGAGTAAAGAAAAGTAAATTAGTAGTAAGTCCGAAAAATGCTGCTGCAAGGAAAAGATAATTTTGTATTCCGCTTAAGTCAGTAAAGTAAAATAAAAGCGAAGAAATAATAACGGATATTACAAAAGAAACCAAAGCTTGACGTAAAATTATTTTTTTGGATGTTTTACCCCAGCCGAGGAATAAGCTAATGCCTAAAATAAGTCCCGCTATTATTACCAATGGTTTAGTCATTACATTATAAAATGTGACCTTTACAGAACTCCCGAGAATCGGCGAAGAGGTGCCTACAGTAATTATTATTGCAATTCCAATTAAAAGAGCAGAACCATAGAAAAGCGCGCTCTCTCTATTAAGCCACCCTTCAATAGGGGATGACAATTTAGAAATATCGTTCCATCTCTTAATCAAGAAAACTGCACCAATTGCAATAAAACCTGCCATAAATACAGCAAGGGCAGAATAAGTTAGCATTCCTGGTTCAACAAATGAATGAACAGAAGCATCGGATAAAATACCGCTTCGAGTCAAAAAGGTACTGTAAATAACTAATACAAAAGTCAGTATAGCTAGAATAAGATTTGTTCTTAAATATTTGGTAGTGCCATTACCGTTCTGATATTTATTTTGTATTAACATAGTGTGAATTAAAGCAACACCGATAATCCAAGGCACTAAGCTTGAATTTTCCACAGGGTCCCATCCCCAATAACCGCCCCAGCCTAAAACGCCGTATGCCCAGTAGCCGCCAATCATAATGCCGGCTCCTAAAATTGCCATTCCCCACAATAACCAGGGTAAAGATAATTTGATCCAGCTTTTATATTCGTTCCGCAGCAGCGAAGAAAGAGCAAATGAAAAAGGAACGGCAGTAAACGCAAACCCGAGGAAGAGAATTGGAGGATGAATTTCCATCCAAAAATTTTGAAGCAATGGATTCAATCCTCTTCCTTCAATTAAAAATGTTGAGGGCTGTATCCCTGCTGAAAGCAGAGCCGACTTCAATTCAGCCCCAAACTTTATATACTCACCCGGGTCATTAGGGTTAGTAAATAAAAAACTCTGGATCTGCGGCAGTGATAGATACGCCGGATTCACCAATTTTATAGGAAGATAACTTGTGCTGGCAAATAATGATTCAAAGGGATCCTTCAATCCTGGCAGCACTAAAATATTCAAGAACACCAATCCTAGGATGTAAAACATCATTACTGATGATTCGTAATTCTCATCGTTACCAAGTTTATTTTTAATTAAAAAGCCCAATATACTAGCGAACAAAAGCCATAGTAAAAAACTTCCTTGCTGTCCGGCAAAGAATGAAGACAATAATAATCCTGTGGAAAGACTCGTGCTGGAGTATTCATAAACATAACTATTAGTAAAGTCGTGAATTAGAATGGTCCTCAATAAAAATGCCGAGGCTAATAGAATAAAGATAAATTGAGCGTGATAAAAGATCCTAGCAAACTTAAATGTGTTTTCGTAATCTTTATATGTAAAATAATACATAGTCAAACTAATAATACTGCTAAGCAAACCGAGAATAATTAATATTTGACCTAACATTTTTCCTCCGGAAATATATAATAATGCAAATAAGTTGAACTCAACTTTCTGCTAAAGTATTTTTTATTAACTAAAGAACCAGCAGAATGACTGCCACCAAGAATTAAACCCGGCTGCACTATTCCAAAACGGTTTGATATTATATTTATTACTTCGTTATAATTCACTTAGTTCTCATTTATTGCTATTAAATTATTTTCTCGTTCAGAGACTAATTTTCCGTCCAGTAAATCGATGCTGTAATCAGAAATAAACCTATAATCTTCGTTATGCGTTACTATTATTATAGTTTTACCTGCATTATTCAAATCTTTAAGAACATCAACTATTTGATTTCCAGTTGTGGCATCCAAATTTCCCGTTGGTTCGTCGGCAAGAATAATAGGAGGATCATTCACCAATGCTCTTGCAATTGCAACTCTTTGCTGTTCCCCGCCGCTAAGTTCTTGTGTTAATCGGTTCATCTTGTCACTCAACTTAACCCATTCCAGTACTTCCGCAGCTTTTTCATTCTGCTCATTATCAGTCATTTCTTTTGTTAGCAACGGAACGAGAATGTTCTCTTTTACCGTTAAATAAGAGATCAACTGAAAAGATTGGAAAACAAATCCTACATATTCTCTTCGGAATGCTGATAATTGTTTGTTGGATAAAGAGTAAATATCGAATTCGTCAACAATGATCTTACCTGATGATGGTCGGGATAAACCGCCCAACATTGTAAGTAGAGTACTCTTACCGGAACCTGAATGTCCCATAACCGTAACAAAGTCACCTTTATCTACTGTAAAAGAGATATCGGCAACAGCATAAACAATTTCGCCAGCAGATTCAAAATACTTTATTAAATTATTTATTTGAATAAAACCGTTTCCCATTACAACATCCTTATAAATTTCTGAACGCTACAGTTGGATCTAATTTTGAACTTCTAATTGCCGGCGCTAAAGATGCAATAATTCCAACTACAACCGCTAAAAACATTGAAAGGAAAAGCATCGGCAGACTAAAAACAAAAATGTATTCCTTTGACTCAGTAAGAAACGAGTAGATGACACTGGAAAATAGCATACCCAAAAGATAGCCGAGCAATCCGGCAAATAAACTTGCCACCGCTATTTCGGCAATCACAATTTTAAGAATGTTCGAATCGGTGTAACCAACAGCTTTATAAACGCCAATCTCCTTTGTCCTTTCCAATAGTGATGCATTAACATTAGAAAATACCATCAACACACTAATAAGTACGATGAGTGAAGATATTCCCGCAGCTAAATTTTTGAATTTACCTACTGTAGATTTTTTACTGTTTATTGTTTTTTTTACTGACGAAACTGTTGCATTCGGAAGTTTTTCAGAAGTCTGCCTAACGATCTCCTCAATTGGGCAATCGTAGCATAAAGCAGAGACCTCAATCAAACTCAGCTCATTTTTTTTGCCGGTGAGTTGCTGAATAAGTCCGATATCAGCAAAGATCATATCATCATCCTGCGAACCTGTACTTTCTATCAACCCGGCAATTATTAACTTTGAATCTTTTATATTAAGAGTATCACCTGGGAATAAATTCAATCGTTTCGAAGCATTTGTCCCAATTAGAGTTTCCATTTTGTTTGCGGGATTATTTCCGCTTATTTCCCACCATCTCTTGAGCTTAAGTTCACTTTCAAAATCAACTCCGGCAAATAACACCGGCTTGTTATTCAATTCAAAAACATGAAACAATTTCGGAGCAATTGTACTTAGATTTTTTCTATTTTTAATAGAATCTATCAAATTCAAATCACTCAACTCAAGACTTGATTTTTGGTATGTAACATCTCCAAAATTTATTCCGCCGTAATTTAAAGACAGAGCATTATTCTTGGGAGTAATAAGTATATTGGCTCCAAAAACATCCAGTTCATTTTCTAAATTATTATTCAACAAATCAGATACTTGAATAAGTGAAGATATAGCTGAAACAGCCAATATAAGACTGAAAATTAGAAAGAATGTCTTTCCTTTTCTTCTTCGCAAACTTTTGAAAGAAATACTGTACAAATTCATATTATCCTCTAGACACGTCTACGCCAGTTTTCAACACTCTTAATCGAAATAAATATTTTATTACCTTCAACTTTACTTGG
>QILJ01000287.1 GCA_003233295.1 Ignavibacteria bacterium
TTCATAACCATTGAAATATATTCAAGTCTGTATATAATGCCACGTATCGGCATGACATTCTACTTTGCCGATAATATGTTATAAAGTCGGGCGTTTAGCTCAGTTGGCTAGAGCAGTTGATTTACACTCATCAGGCCGGGGGTTCGAGTCCCTCAACGCCCACAATCAGAGACATCAACACTACATAGAGCACTGAAGGGTGTATTTAGTGTTGATTCTATTACCTTTTTATTTTGAATAGTGAAGTTCAAGAACATTTTGCGTACAATATAGTCTAATTCAGACATATTCTTAGTTTTACGCAGTATTAAAGGCATATTTTCAATAAGTTCAAGGAATTCTGTATAGGTTAAAATACTTGCTTTCCCCTTTTTTATCACTTTTTGCACTTCTTCAATATTATTATCTGTATTCTTAATATCATCTCTGACTTTTTTCAAGTCTCCTTTGTATTCTTGCTTGATACTATCTTCCTCATCACTAGTTAGCATATTCTTTATTCTTACTATCTTAGCTTCTGACTTTCTCTTATGTGCTTGCAGTGAAAAAAATGAAGACTTAGCTTGTTTTATTCTCTCTATAGAAACTTCCTTCATTTCTTGTTCATAGTGTTTGTATGTAAGTTGGTCAGAGAATGGTTTTTGGGAAAGAAAATTATAAATATATTCTATTATTACTTTTGCTCGTACAGATTTTCCACAAAAAGAACACCCATCTGTATCACAGCGATAATAAAAATATCTTCTTATTCCAGTTTTCGTTTTTTTGTTTGTAACTGACGAAGTCATAGTTTCTCCACAATTATCACATACTACCATCTGTCTCATCAGGTTTGCTTTTACACCCTCCTCCTTACGATAACTTTTTGCAAGTTTAATCATTTGCTCTCTTCGAGAGAATTTGTTTATTTGCATAAATTCTTTGACAGTGACCATCTCTGTAAAATCATAAAGTTCCATAAGATTTACAATGTCGGCTTTTCCATACATTAAAATACCTGTATAAACAGGGTCTCGTATTATTTTGTCGATTGTTTGCTTAGTCATGTTGAACGGCAACCGTTTCCCTTTTTTCTTTCTATATCTAGTGTATCCTTGTTTGTTTACATGAACTGCTATTTCATTTAATGTCTTGCCACTTAGTCTCATCTTAAAAACTTCTTTTATTATGTTGAAATTATTAGCATCAGGACGTAAAAATTGATCGGAGTCTTTTATATATCCATGCTTTGGTTTATTTATATACTTCCCTTCTAAAATACTTCTGGCATTACCACGGAACACACTATCGCTTAGATGGTCAGAGTATTGTTTCGAAAGAACAAAAGTAATACCGAGAAGCATTTTACCTGATGTAGTATTGTCAAAAGTAAAACTCTTAAATTTTAAGTCTTTAATGACTCCTTTATCTAATAAGTCAATAATTTCACCCGCGTCCTTCATATTTCGCGCAAGTCGGTCTGGATGCCAAGCTAGTATTCCATCATATTTTTCCGCTTTGATATCATTTAGCATTTCTCGAAACTTTGGGCGTGTATCAGGTTCTTTAGCAGATTCAGATTCTTGAATTGGTTTACCTACAAGAATTAAATCATTATCATTTGCATACTCCTCACAATCAGAAATCTGGTCAGCAAGAGAACGAATTTGCTTTTCCTCATCAGAAGTTGATTTTCTCACATATATTTTATAATGATACTTTTCTGGTTGTTTAGAGTTTTTTGTGTTGCCATACAATAAATTCAAAGCATTAAGAAGTTCTGTGGGTGTTGTAATGGATATTTTTTCACTCATATAATCCTATTGTACCAATTCTTACCTAAAAGTAGTAAGATATAGACACAATTAAATATCAGTGAAGACCTAACCCTTTTAGACTTTCTATTAAGGTATGGTCAAAGTTAAGCACACGAAATAAGAGAACCCGTCATTAAGGGACATTTCGTGTGTTGTATTGAGAAATCGGTATAGAGGTTTAAAAACCTTACTTAGTGGCGGGCTTTGTTATGCAAGCCCTCTGCTCTACTAACAGAGTTTTTTAATACAAATAATTATGAAAAATAAAAAGATAAGAGAATATAAAAAGATTCTTAGTACGATTAGTGTTTACGATAATGGTATTAAAATATCATCAGGTGGTAGTAACCGTTTTTTGAAGAAGGAACAAATCGGCGAAGTTAGTGTAGGTTGGAGCGGAGTAATAACTATAAAACCACTTACTACTGGAAAAGAAATGCAAATTACACTTCCTAGCGAGTATATTGTTATTGGAGAACCCAAGATTCTTGGTAATTTTCTTAGTGGTGTTATAGAGTTAGATGAATTCAAAAAGCATATAACTGAAACCGATGAAAAAATAAAAGAGAGAAGAGAGAAGCAAAAGAACACATCATCTTTTAAAGTGGAAAATAATTTAGGAAAACATCAAAAAACAGCTTTCATGATTGCTTTGCCAATAATAGCTTTAATTGTGTGGGGTACTTATCAATGGGCAATACCCAACAACATACCTTCACAAACCCAACAAAAAGACCTTTCTATAACTGCATTTGTTATCTCCAAAAACTTTATTAGTACCGCATTAAAATCTCCTTCAACAGCAGATTTCCCTTTTTCAGATTTCACGGCTAATAATCTTGGTGGCAATCGATACGCAGTTAATTCTTATGTTGATTCTCAAAATAGTTTTGGGGCAATGATAAGAAATAATTGGCAGGTTACATTGTTGTATATGGGAGGAGAACCATCCGATAATAGGAGTTGGAAACTAGAGAAAATGATTTTTGGTGGTAAAACACTTTATCCTATACAGTAACAAATTATCATTAACATATAAAAATGCCAGAAGAAACAAAAAATGTAATGAATGTTTAGCCGATATTTCTAAAGAGGCTAAAAAATGTTCTCGTTGTGGCAGTAAACAGAAAACTAAATCTAACGCAAAAGAACTTTTCGTTATATTTTTTACTTTTATTGTAGTTGTAATTATTTTTTTGGTAATGATTCTCCAAACAAATGGTTTTAATTTGTTGGCTATTTCTACCGCCCTTTTTTTGAATGCAGGAATCATTCTTTATTGGCTTAGAAAAAGTACGCGATAAGAAAATATTCTTCATTAGAGAATCTTTATATTAAAAACCTACAAAAAGATCCTTACTTAGTTCATCATATACTTTTTTATAGCGTTTGTACTCAGTTGGTGTATCCATAACATTGTTTATATCTATCCCTTTAAACTTCATCATTATAGCTAAAGCACCCGCTCTGTCTTCTTTTTCTTGAAGTGTAAAAGGAATAACTTTATCCAGAACATACATAGCGGTTCTTAGACGAATATTTGCTGGTAAGTCTTTACTTGTCATACATTCAAAGATAGTCTGAGTAGCTTCCCCAGCCATCTCCTTCAATCTTTGAAGTGATTTTTTACCTATTTCAAAAACTATAGCATCAGCATATTCCTTGTATACCATACTGATAGTCGTTCCTTTCCTAAACCAGTTTTTAATGGTATCTATTGGCTCTTTGATGCTATCACTCATGTCTTGGTATGTAGCACCGTTATGACGCATCATGATAGCTCTCACCTGCTGTTGTGTGAGTGGCTGAGTCTGTGTTGAATCGTGTTGTTTTGTGTCGTTAATTGATTCCATAGGTCATTGGATAATATTACAAACAAAAACTACCTCAAAAAATGGTTACAATTTAATTACATTTTTGGATGATTTCCAAGAAGTCTTACTTCTTCTTAATTCTAAGATATATAACTACATATAAAGTTCAAAGAAATTACCCTTATTACTTAGGCTCCTCGCCTTGGTCTAAGGTAACAGTCTCTCCGTCATTATTTATAACCTCCTGCTCTGTTTTTTTGGGCAAATCATCCTCAGGTGTTTCTGATTCAGGAAGGTGTTCTATTACGTCTGTTAAATTGTCTTTCTTCTCTTCGTCCATATAAGTCATTATAGCACACACCCTAAAGTTTTATATCTAAACTGGCTTTAATTCGTTTTACATTGATAAACTTACGCATCTCGATATTCCATTTTTCTAGACTTTCATTGTTCAAAACTATAGTATTAAATAGTTCAAGTAGTGTCCTTAAACGCCCACCACGAACAAATGAACCCAACACGATTAGTGTTGGGTGATTTTGTTTGTTGGACGTTGAAGGACGAGAAAGGCGGAGGCGGTATACAAGACAATCGTAGTGAAACGAAGATTGTGCTTGTCGCCGAGCCAGGGTCGTGAGCGATATATTTTTAAGAAGCATTGCGACTATAAAAATAATCGACTCCTGACCGAGTCCCTCAACGCCCACATTGTATAGAAAAAGGTCATGCGAATAGCATGGCCTTTTTCTGTGCAACAGAGTTGAGGGACGAGAAAGGCGAAAGCACGAGAAAGGGCTGAGCCCAGACCAGGAGTGCTTAGCGAGTTGGAGTACGTAGTACGAACAACGAACTTAGCAACTTGTGGTCGAGTCCCTCAACGCCCACCATCCCTCAACGCCCACCAAAATGGAACTTAGTGGTGTATTTATTGTACCAAGCTCGCAACTATTTCCGATCGCGGAGCGATTGATTTCATAAATACATAATATACGAAACAGTATAAGTATATTCCACAATAGACTATATTATGATATAATACATATGTCGAAAAAGTATTTACCAAAATATCAAAAACTTACCGCGAAACTCCGTTCCGCTCGCCTAGAGGCAGGATTAACGCAGGTGGAGGCGGGAAAATGACTAAAGAAACCGCAGGCGTATTTATCCAAAATAGAGCGAGGTGAGCGTGGAGTGGATGCAGTGGAATTGGTGAAGTTTGCTAAAGTGTATAAGAAAACATTAGATTATTTTACTAAATAAAAATATATGAAAAAGACTAAACAAGGATTTGTAAACGTGAGGATCTTAATAACGATAGTGCTTGGCTTGGTTATCATTGGTGGTGGCGCATACTTCATCGTGCGCCAACAAGCAACTTCACAAAATTCACTTTCTAATACTCAAGAAACGACTTCACCTGTCAACTTACAAATTCCAGAACAGACGAAAAAACAAGATAGTATAAATAGTCAAACACCATCACCTATCAGCAATCAACAAAACAACACTCAACAAGTAAACATGAAAACGTCTGAGTCTACGATTCAACCTCCAGTAAAAAAATACTTCCACCCGTAACAGTGATTAACCCTTCTACAGAAGCTCAATTTAGTGTGAAAAAAGTTTCTGAAAATTATGTTTCTAGCTTCTTCCAAACCGAGCGCACTCTTGAACTTTCGGTGACTACGCAACCATTGACATTCAACCCAAAAAATCTTTCGCTTTGTATGACACTAACCAATGAAAACAACGTAGCTCTCACTGAAAGCGATTGTTGGTCACTAGAGAAATACGGCACATGGTCATACCTGTCCAACGGCGACTTGAACTTAGCACCACTAGATCCGTATGATAGTTTTTGGACAGGAGGACTGCGCCCAGTAAGGATTCGTTTTGAACTTGTACAAGGTCTGACGAGCGATTATACGAGCCAAAGGGTCCGTGACCGTTATCCGTTACTAGCTACTGACGATACTGGAACTTTTACCCTTAATCTGCAACAAGACCCGAATCCAAATGATATTCGGAATTAGTTATGTCTAGAAAAATATTCATTAAAGGTGGTATGGTATTGTTAGCCCTTTTGGCTGGTTATTAAATGTAGATCAAGTAACCGCAATTGTTGCCATGCAACTAAACAACATGTATCAGAATTTAGAAAGTTTTACGATTGCTTGAAAAACAAAGGGGTCTGACCTGCTCCGTAGAAAACACTCACCTACACAACACTAACGTTGTGTACAAACAGTTTTAGCATAATCTCACGACATTGACTCCAATACGAACGTGCACGTAGAGAAGAACCAAGGTTAAATTTCCTGTGGCGTAAGCTCGAAGAAAATAGGGGAGAAAATAGGGTCAGCCATCATTTATGTTATTATGCTAATAGGTGTGGAGAAGGAAAGGAGCAAGTTCTCCGTTGCGTTGGACGTCCAACGGATGGTGACTGACACCGTTTATCGTTTATGATACCATTTATGCACTTACTTCATTACTATTCAAATTAAATCTATTACATAATGAAAAAAATAATTACAATAATTAGCATTATCTTTATTATTCTTACCGTCGGGGTTTTTTTTCTTAATGCAATACTTTTTACTGGATTTGCAGACCCTTTGTTGCGGATTAAAATTATCTTTAGTCCAGATAAAATAGTAAAAACATTTGCATGCGAGAAGAATTTATCGTGGAGAGTGATTGAAAAAAATAAGTTTCAAGAAGGTAATTTATTCGAACTTAGTCGTCCTTCCCGTATACAAACTTATCGCAACCTTCAATTACTGTCGTCTAATTCTGTATTATCTGAGATGACTGCTGTTGATTTTAAATACCCATACTATGTAAATAATACACCTGGTAACGCTCACGAATTTCCTACAGCGGAATCCTTTGTTAAGGCTTATGTTTTTCGTGAAGACGGTATACTAACTGGTCCTCAAGCAATTCAGACTGAAATATATAAAAAAGACCCTCGTTGGCAGTTGAGGATTCAAGATTCCAAAATAGGGATAAATGATTTTGATGTTGCGGCAAGATGCCTATATAAAAACCTACCAGAGGTGGAGCAGTTACTAAGTATTAGTACTAATTTGGATCGCTCATATGCTTATCCAATAGGCTGGCTCATGCTTTTAGATAAATCAAAATTTAAAAGAAATAAAGTCATAACATTCAAAACGTATAAATGTACCGACGGGTCAAGGATAATCATGTCTGGATACAATGTATTAAGAGCGAGAAAAAACAAAGACGGGAATTACATACCAGATTGGAGGACTTATCGGAGGGCTGTATTAGGGATAATAGGAACTGATGGTAAATTGTATAAAAAAGCAGAAAAAAATTTAGGAATAGATATGACTCAGCCACAAATCAAATTATCTAATTTGCCATGTATAGATGAAAATGGTAATTCTCTTGAGGTACAAATAGCCTCAATTCCTAATAAAATAATTATACTCAAGTAGTATAAATTGCTAGCAGTAAATGGGATGGTGTCAGCCACCATTTATCTTGCAATGACGCTAATGTGGATGACGATTATGGATTGCCTCGGCTCGCAAAGACGACAGCACTTACAATGTCAACGATGATGACGAATGGTAATAAATTAGTTGGATACAATTCTCTTTTTTGGTTTAGTTCATTACTTATATTACTCCTATTACTTTACCTACGAATGCAACATAAATTATAACTAAAGCAAAGCCTTCCCATTTTTATATTTCTCTAGAAAAAAATACTTAAATGTTTTTCATTATCTTTGCTTCCAACTTTTTAGAAAACTGGTACACTCTCTTATGTAGAGTGGATATGTTTTACAAGTCTTAGGGTGTAGTTGCATAACTGTAAAACTCGTTCAGTTTTGTTTAGGATATTCACACTATATAAAAGTTTGTATGAAAACCAGTTAGGCGAAATTGAAAAAGGGCAATACATTTATATTATCTAAATTATTATTCAACATTATGATTACAAAAGAAGACAAAGAATTGATTCAAAAGGCAAAAGCTCTTGTCGGAGTCAAGGATGTTAGAGGTGGAGCAGTTAAAGAAGTTGGCTGTGTTCTCGTAACTGAAAAAAGGGAAATTTTTTCAGGAGTTAGTCTGCACTTGGCATGTGGAATTGGTTTTTGTGCTGAACACACAGCCATCTCACAAATGATAACTCAAACAAATGAAACTCACATCAAAACTATTGTTGCTACAAACGATGAAGGAGCTATTCCTCCATGCGGTAGATGTAGAGAACTAATGAATATAATTGATGTGAAAAATATGGATACTGAGATTATCATTTCTGATGACAAAAAAGTTAAACTAAGAGAGCTTTTGCCTTTTGCTTGGGAAGTTGAATAATAAGGAATTGCCCTTTTTCAACTCAAGTGGACGCTGCGCTTTGCTTCCACTACGCTACAGCAACCCTCGCCTAACAAGGGATATACGGTTCGGGGCTCGGCTCGCCCCTCTCCCAAATTTTTCTTCCACTTCGTTCCAGAAAAACTTCGTATATCCCTAACGTTATATTAAATTTTTAAAAGCATAGAGTGAAAAAGAGTAAAATTTTTAAATTATTAACAATGTACACACACTACCATGATAATTAGAGAAGGCACAATAAATGAAATCGACAAAATCTATAAACTTGGGGAGGCTGTTGATGAGTTTGACACCACAGATGAAATTGTAATTTTTTGGCCTAAACACATTTTACGTAATTGTATAGAGAGTCAGTCTGACTGGTTGTTAGTCGCTGAAGAGAACCAGCAATTGATTGGGTTCATAATTTGCAACAATAGCCCTGTTTTCAAAAAAGCTGTTATCGAAAATGTTTTTGTTTCTCCTCAGTATCGTAAAAAAGGAGTAGCCAAAAAGTTACTTGACTATCTTCTCAATGAGATAAAGTCAACTGATTGTGAATACGTTGTTATTTTTGCGGAAGGTGATAATAATACAGCAATAGATTTTTATGTTCAAAATGGATTCAATAGAGGAAAAAATTTTGCATGGATAGATAAAGCTTTATCTAAGGAATTTAGTAAATCTTAAATCGCGAGACGGCTTTTAAAAACTACCCCTTCGTTTCGCCTCCGTTGTACTCTCGCTTCGTAAAACTTCGCTTGGGTCGGACAGCACAGTATATGAGATTCAAGTCTTGTAGACTTTCACCCAAATTTATCAAAATATTATTTGATCTTAAAAAGAACTCC
>QILJ01000130.1 GCA_003233295.1 Ignavibacteria bacterium
AATGACTGCTCCATTTCAACACACAAGAATAATTAGTGAATACTTAGAGGTTTGTTAATAAATAGGGGATCCTCTTTAATTTAAAGTTATTAAAACGGGACTTTAAACTCAAACAATATCGTTTGTTAATATAAAGTTTAGCGAATTAGATTTAGTTAATTTATTGCCATTACGAGGAGTGCGGCAGCAGTTTTCACCTCAATTGGTGTTTTTTAATTAAATAATTTGAGTTAAATTTTACATCCGAAAAATTAAGTATAACCTAAGGAAGTATAATGAAGGTAAAAATAATGATAATAATTGCAGTAACACTTTTGCTCTCGGCATGTGGCAGTAATAATAAGAAAAATCCCTTGTTGGGGAAATGGGATACACCGTTTGAAACTCCGCCGTTTGATGAAATTAAAAACGAAGATTATCTCCCGGCATTTAAAGAGGCAATAAAACTACACAATGCAGAGATAGAAAAAATAGCAACCTCCGCCGAAGAACCTACCTTCCAAAACACAATTGAGGCGCTTGAATACAGCGGTGAATTGCTTACAAGAGTGAGAAATGTTTTCGGCGCTATGCGAGGCGCCATGAACAGTGACGAACTGCAGAAAATCTCGAAAGAAGTTATACCGATGCTCTCCAAACATCAAGATGATATAAACTTGAATGCCGCATTATTCAAAAGAGTTAAAGCCGTTTACAACAAAATGGATGAACTGAATTTAACAACGGAGCAAAGGACTTTGCTGGATAAGTATTATAAAGGATTTGTCCGCGGCGGAGCAGACTTAAGCGATGACGACAAAGAGAAATTCAGAAAAATAAACAAGGAACTCTCACTTCTTTCACTTAAGTTCGGTGAAAACGTTCTTGCCGAAAATAACAAATTTGAATTGGTAATTGATAACGAGAAAGACCTTGACGGTTTATCGGAAAGCATTAAAACTACGGCGGCGGAGACGGCAAAAGAAAAAGGGTATGAGAACAAGTGGGTGTTCACAATTCAGAAACCGAGTATGATCCCGTTTCTACAATACTCAACCAATAGAGCGCTTAGAGAAAAAATATACACCGCTTACTTCATGAAGGGAGATCATAACGATGAACTGGACAATAAAAATATTATAACCAAAATAGTAATGCTGAGACTTAAAAGAGCTAACATGCTGGGATATAAAACTCATGCCGATTATGTTCTTGATATACAAATGGCAAAAAACCCTAAAAATGTCTATGATCTTCTGGACAAAGTCTGGAAACCAGCTTTGAAAAGAGCAAAGTCAGAGCGTGATGAAATGCAGAAGATGATAAATACTGAAGGGAATAATTTCAAGCTGGAATCGTGGGATTGGTGGTACTATGCCGAGAAGATCAAAAAGGAAAAATACGATCTGGATGAAAATGAACTCCGTCCGTATTTTGAAGTCAACAACGTAATAAAAGGGGTATTCGGCTTGGCAACAAATCTGTTCGGTATTCAATTTGTTGAAAGAGATGACATCCAGAAATACCACCCCGATGTAAAAGTGTTTGAAGTAAAAGAAGCGGATGGAAAACATATCGGGATTCTTTACACAGATTATTTTCCCCGCGCTAGTAAACGTTCCGGCGCATGGATGGATGAGTTCAGACGCCAGCATAAAAAAGACGGTAAAATGATTACTCCAATAATTTATAATGTGGGAAACTTTTCCAAACCAACAGGCGATAAACCCGCTCTGCTCAGTATTGATGAAGTTGAGACACTTTTCCATGAGTTCGGGCATGCGCTTCACGGGTTGCTTTCAAACTGCACTTATCCATCTGTTGCAGCAATGGAAACGCCGCGTGACTTTGTCGAGTTCCCGTCTCAAGTAATGGAAAATTGGGCACTTCATCCCGATGTGCTGAAATCATACGCCAAACATTATAAAACCGGCGAGGTAATCCCGAAAGAATTAGTTGATAAAATTGAAAAATCAAGTCTCTTCAATCAAGGGTTTGCTACTGTTGAATATACCGCCGCATCATACCTTGATATGGACTGGCACACGATAACCAAAGAGACAGAAATAGACGTTAACAAGTTTGAAAATAAATCGATGTCAAAAATCGGACTTATCCCGGAGATAAAACCGCGTTACAGAAGTACGTACTTTAATCATATTTTCTCTGGCGGTTATTCTGCCGGTTATTATAGTTACCTCTGGTCGGAAGTGCTTGATGCCGATGCGTTTAATGCATTTGTTGAAAGCGGTGATGTACTTAATAAAAAATTGGCTGCAAAATATAGGAAGTATATTTTATCCGCCGGCGGAACGGAAGATGCAATGGAACTATATAAAAAGTTCAGAGGCAAAGAACCGAGCATCGAACCGCTGCTGAAGAGAAGAGGATTGAAATAGTTTATTTACTAATTTATACCGTAAAGCCGCAGAGAAATATTTTATAGGGACAATTTATAAGTTGTCCCTACATTAACATTACATACCGCAAATTGGTTTCCGGAATTTGATTTGGACGTCATTGACCCCGCCTAACAAGAAGGCGGATAAACATTCAGTGACGTCTGTGTATTGGTATTCCGGTCAACGAATAGATAAATAAACACACTCAATCTTTCAAACCTTGGAGATTTTTATAAACTTATAACCTCAAAAACATTATAGCTTCAACCCATTTCAATCTTATCCGAATTTTTATAATATTGTAATTGAATTAAGAATAACTTGTTGGAAAGAACATGAACAGATCAAAGTATAAAATTCTGATAAAAACTGCAGTACTATTTTTATTATTAATCTCCATCTTAAACGGTCAGACGGTAAAACTGAAGATCATTGAAACAACCGACACACACGGCGCTATATTTCCCTATGATTTTACGAACATGAAACCGAACAATCACTCGCTGGCACAGATATATACATACGTCGAACAGCAGCGCGACGACACTACTCAAGCGGTAATACTGCTGAGTAACGGCGATATACTTCAAGGCACTCCGGCTGTTTACTATTACAATTTTGAAAAACCGGATGAACCGCACCTTTATGCGCAAGTGATGAACTATATGAAATATGACGCCGGTTCCGTTGGAAATCATGACATAGAAACGGGTCATTCTGTTTATGACAAATTTGTGAAGGAACTGAATTTCCCATGGCTCTCTGCTAATTCAGTTGATGTAAAAACCGGTAAACCTTATTTCAAGCCCTATACTGTTATTGAAAGGAAAGGAATAAAAATAGCGATACTCGGTTTAATAACCCCGGCAATACCGAATTGGCTTCCTCAAAAAATTTGGGCGGGAATGCAGTTCGACGATATGATAGAAACCGCAAAAAAATGGGTGCCGATCATCAAAGAGAAGGAGAAACCCGATATTATGATCGGGCTGTTTCATTCCGGTGTTAATCCGAATTACAACGGGCAAACTGCCTTGACTTATAAAAACGAGAATGCTACAAAATTAGTTGCCGAGCAAGTTCCGGGTTTCGACATAGTCTTTGCCGGGCATGATCATCATGGGTGGAATATGCATGTAAAAAATCCTGCCGGAAAAGAAATCCTATTAATCGGAGGCACAAGTTCTGCCCGTGTATTTGCCGAGGTATCCGCTGATTTGACTTTTGACAAAGCACAAAAAAAATGGGATAAAGAAATAACCGGGAAATTGATCGACTCTAAAGATTATGAACCGGATTCGAGATTCCTTAAAAAATTCAATCCTCAATTTGAAGAAGTAAAAAAATATGTATCAAAAGAGATTGGTGTTTTCTCAAAGACGATTTCGTCTAGAGATGCGTTATTCGGAGATTCCCCTTTTGTCGATCTGATCCATACAATTCAGCTTGATATTTCTGATGCTGAAATTTCACTCGCCGCTCCGTTAACGTTCAACACCGAAATTAAAAAGGGTAAAATTTATGTACGAGATATGTTCAAACTCTATAGATATGAAAATTTATTATATACAATGAATTTATCCGGCAAAGAGATAAAAGAGATTTTGGAATACAGCGCCGGCAAATGGTTTAACCGGATGAAAAATGAAAACGACGACTTATTGAAATTCAAAAAAGATAAAAACGGAAAATTAAAATGGTCCGAGCGTTCAAACTCGCCGATGCTTGAGGGAAGATTTTATAATTTTGAATCGGCTGAAGGAATAAACTATACGGTTGATGTTTCCAAACCGGCTGGAGAAAGAATTACAATAATATCAATGTCAGACGGCAGCAATTTTGATTTGAACAAAATGTACAAAGTCGCCCTCAATTCTTACCGCGGTAACGGCGGCGGCGGGCATCTTACCATCGGAGCAAAAATACCGAAAGATGAATTAGCTTCAAGGGTAATTACATCCACAGAAAAAGACCTTAGATTCTACATGATGAAGTGGATTGAAAAGA
>QILJ01000346.1 GCA_003233295.1 Ignavibacteria bacterium
TATATTATGTTTTATAGTAGATAGGCATCTAGAAACGAAATGACTAAAATCTGTAAAGGCTGTGTTGGATTGATTAGAGAAATCAAAAAACTAGACGTTCATACAGATCGCTCTGGAAACCGGGTTTTTCTACAGCCTCGTTAGAGCTAAAAAATAAAGAGATAGAGACAAATGGATGAAATATAATGAAAACTAAAATAGTTGATGTAATATTCAGTTGGTCTGGTGCCTCTATAGCCATCGGCGTTCTAGGTTTTATGGCTGGTATTGTAACTATTTTTATTGACGTTAGTTCAAACCTATCTATTAAATGGTTTTTATTCGTAATTCTAATATTTGGGTCATTGATTTTGATTTTACTAAAAATCATTCATGATCTTTCAAAAGAAAGCACCCCATCACCTCCATTTGAAACTCCTATCAGGTATGTTCCAGAAGAAAATGTATTTGTTATTAGGAGAAATGAAAACTTTTTAAATAATATTGTCGTGGGTTGCTATGTACAGCAAGATGAGATAGATCGTTTAGCGTATTTAGGTGTTGTACATTTAGTACAAGATAAGGTAATACAAATTAAAATAAGAGCAGACTTAGAGGTTCTTAAAAAAATACCAACAGCTTCTGATAAGCTAAAAACTATTGTAGTTCGCCCTGTTGTTCCAGTGACCGCACTACAGCAATTATCTAATTTGGAGAACAACAATGACTGAAAGATACTTTGGAAGAGTGGTTGCAACACCAGACGAATACACCGTAGTAATTAATAAAGGCGCTGATGACGAAGTAAAAACAGGTCAAAAATTCTTAGTTGTTGGTCAGGGTGATATCATAGTAGACCCTGAAACCAATGAAGAGTTGGAAAGGCTAGAATTAGTCCGTGGACGCGTTTCTGTTGAACATATTCAACAGAAAATATCAACATTAAAATCATGTGAATATGAGAAAACTGAAGATGTAAAAGAAATAAAAAAAGTTACTTCGCGTGGGGGCTTTGCAATGATTGGTCCACAAGATAGCGTGACTGAATCAATAACACCTGGAGAACGTTACCTTAAAGAGCTTAATGGTGCACAAGTGGGTGACTACATTATAAAGCTCTAACAAATAGCTGCACCGGACAATTCAAAGCGGCACTTGTTTTGCTAAAAAAGCAGCAAAAACGTGCCACTTTAAATTGCCGGTGAGCAAAGCGTTATACGATAAAAGGAAAATGATATGGCACAAGTTATTGAACAAGAGAGAAGTATTCAAACAGCCATACGTAAGTTCAGAAAACTCATCGAAGATAACTCCTACGAGCATCAAGTACTCGAGTGGGCTTTTCCGAATGGTGAGAAAGACAATCTTACTACTTATAAATTGAAGACATCCTACGGAATTCTAGGTGTCGGCATTCCTGATCGTCAATGGAACAACAGAACTCCGCATTTATTTACCCTATCAATGGACGCATCTGTAATATCGCCAGATGTTGAAATAAATATTCCATTAACATTGAATCGTAACGTTTCAGGCGTATACGTTAAAAATGGAAAAGATATTTGGCTGTGCAGTCGTGGAGACTTCACCGCATATCGTGGAAAAATAAAAAGAGATATTACTTTTTCATATTTTGATAAATGGCTCATAGATATTACGGATGGAGAAAAGAGTGCCAAGGTTATTCCAATTGCCGCACTAACCTCACCCAACATTGCTAATCAAATTGCCAACTTTGTGGCTTCTGTTAATGAATTGAAAGAACGCTACAAAAGCTCAGGTAACATTGTTTCTGTGCCAGTGAGTCCCCGTTGGAACAAGAAATATGAATTTGAAGGTGAAAAAACAAAAAACAGTAGTGAATCAGAAACCAAATATGAATACCTTCACGGCCCAATATGCAATGAACTACAAAGATATTTAGAGACAGTCACCTCAAAAACCAAAAGCTCTGTAGCTAAAAATATGAATATTGATGTTGCAATTATCAAGAATAAAAATGCAAGGGCAATATTCGAGGTAAAAACTTCAATCTCATTATCAGAGCAATTATATAAAGGTGTCGGTCAGTTACTGTGTTACAGAAATCATTATGGTGAGACGGATACCGTATTATTCTTAGTAATACCATATAGCACAGGTGCTCCAATAAAAAAACTTAATGCATTAATGCAAGATTTAGGAATTCATCTTGTAATAGGCAAAGAAAGTGATTTTATGATGCAAAATAAAGACAAGCTAAACGATTTCCTCATCAATGAAAAAATCGTATAACAAGGCGCTCGTTCGGACGTTCACTACGCTACGCTTCGTTCACGCCGCACAGCTTGGTCGTTATGTTTTTGAAAAATTGAGATTATTGAGATTATGGAACTATTAATCCTCCTTGAAAATCCCGAGAAAGATCTAGAGAAAATTCAAAATGCATTAAGAATTTTCGAATGTTCTTTAACCGTGGAAGAAGAGAGAATTATCATTAACACGTCAACATTAGTTGGAGAAGTTGATTTAGAAGATAATAATGCTATCTCACAAGTATGGGAGGACGTCAAAGATTTTATCGACATAATAAACGGCTCTGCGATTGTTGAGGGATTTTCTATGAGTCCAGTAAACCTTCACTATGTCAAATATATTGCTAAAAATGGAGAAGTAAATTTTCTTCCCAACATAGGCAATATGTATGCAGTATTACCTGAGCTTAGAGGAAGTCCGCCAGACATCTCTAAATTTATACCACTTGCCTTGGGTAATAAAACAGTTGCAAAAGCCCTAAGGCTTTGTAGCAGAGAACTTGATTGGGTTAATTTATATCGTATCTACGAGGTTATATCTGAAGATATGAGAGGCCTGACAGGTAATGACATCAAAATATTCAAAGGCTCAGCAAATAATAGCAAAGTAACAGGTGACTATTCTCGACACGGAAAGATGAATGTCGGTACTCCGGAAGAAACTATGAGGCTTGCTGATGCTCAACATCTTATTAAATCAAAAGTCAGAGAGTGGGTATATAATAAAATCACTGAAAAAATAGAAAATATGGAACATAACCAGTCATTTAACGCTGACAGCGGGAATAGCCCCGTTGCAGGTTAATTCAACATTATGCGGCAAAATATAATG
This sequence comes from Ignavibacteria bacterium, assembly GCA_003233295.1. The sequence goes on from QILJ01000346.1 coordinate 3,106, forward strand.
AGGTGAACTTTTGAATAATAAGTACCGGCGTAGCTTTGCCTTTTGGAAAACATCGCTTTATTATCTTAATTTGGTTGAAGCCGTAATTAATGAAACCATAAAGCAAGGCAACATTCACTCAGTAATTTCGAATTTCGATATCTCAGAAAAAAAATATAGACATGAAACAAAATGGAGTGATCATAACATAGTCATTCCAATCCTTTATGATTTTTATCATGGTCTGGAATTGCTGCTTAAAGGATTTATACTTTTTGCAAAAAACAGCGATGACGTCAAGTTAAATCACAACATTGAATTACTTCTTGAGAATTTTACAACATTATATTCTAATCAAAAATGCCTGATTGATTTGTTAAAAAAGTATATCTCAAAAACACCGTCTATTGAGCCACTTAAAAATTTTTTCAAAGAGAACAATATCACAACAGATAAGTTTTATGAAGCATTAAGATATCCAGTAAATAAAAAATTAACAAAAGAGTATGATCATATTAAACTTATGTACCATGGCGAAGATGGTTTAGAGTTTTTCAAGGAATTAAAGACAGATTTAGATTGTTTAATGAGATGTTCTGTATCGCTTGGAAAGGAATTGGAAAATCAAAAAAAGATCGTGTCTGAATAAATTCTTGGAAAAGTATCCGGCACCCTAACGGTGCAACCAAACCATACGAAGTTATAATCACTTAACAATGGAGAATGATTCAGAATGCTGAACATAAATGCTCTTCTGATAGAAATTTCAAGTTTATTAATTCGTGTTATCACAGGAAAATTATTTACAGATGAACAAATCAAAACAATCACATCAAATGCTATTGGGAGATATTTTTCGGAATGGCTACCCCAGCCTGAGAATGAATTACAGGCTCAGATTCGGGTGGAGAAGGCAAAAGAGCATATTAGTAAAAACAAATTGGAAAAAAGAAGAAAGTTATGTATAATAAATAGTTAACTAAAATTAGCTGTATGAGATTAGGTAGTTTAAAAATGGCACATTTGCTATTTTCATTAGTACACCTAATCTTATGTTATGCGCAATAGGGGGAACGAAATGGTAAATATAGGAAGCAACAGATTTGAGAATGTCGCGTTCCCGTTAGCATTCGAAAATAGATACTTTATGTTGGAATCGTCATCCGTCACTGATGTATGGACTGTTTTTACCGTGAAAGATGGAAAACCCATTATCGAGATTTTAAAGAACGAGCCACGAGACAACAACTTGACCAAGGCTGAAACCAATCCGACAGGCATAGTTACGGTATCTGATCCAA
>QILJ01000505.1 GCA_003233295.1 Ignavibacteria bacterium
TATTTGCTCTGGATATTTGAAAAATACTGCTAAGTTATTCCAATTATCTCGCCATGAGTTGATAGGATAAGGATATTTATTACCCCATTTTTCTTCTAATTGATAAAGAGCTAAAAGACCGGCTTCTTCGATTAAGTCCTTGTAAACTGGTTTAATATCTCTCATAACCGAGATGTTCTGATAACTCGGCATCTAACATATTTTCAAGAGAGGTCTTTAGTATCTTTTTAATTGCTCCATCCTTGCCCATTAATTCTTCGTAGGATTTTGCATTCTCTAAATCGTTGATTAATAGTGCGATTGCTTCTTCTGATAATTTTATTAAAAGTTCCTTCTGTAAATGATTGATAAATAAGTTAATAATTTTTTTAATAAAATCTATGAAGCTACGGTCGGTGGAGTTTATCCCACACAGCGGGACCCTACCTCCGCTTCATAGATTTTTCACCATTTACACAAAACTTTTTACATTACCAAATAATCTCATTTATTTGAGCAAAATCATTTTTTTTACAGATACAAACCCACCGGTGGATAGTTTGTAAATATACATCCCCGATGTTAATCCGCCGCGGGCGGAGCTTGCATCAAATTGAACTGAGTAATTTCCTGGAGATTGTTCCTTATTAACAAGAGTTGCTACTTCCCTTCCGAGGATGTCGTAAACTATTAATCGTACGGAAGGGGCATGCCCCTTCCCTACTGCTGGAATTGAATATCTTATTGTTGTACTTGGGTTAAACGGATTTGGATAGTTCTGTTTCAGTTCAAACTCAACCGGGATCGTTTCTTTATTATCGACAGATACAATTACCGGTATATCAAAATCGGTTGTCCCGCCATTAAAGTTATACATCGATTTAAATGCCTGCATATATTGATTTGCAATGTAAATATCATGAAAGATGAGTGTATTTTCATCATTCCTTGTATTTGCTGCTTTCGACCAGTTATGCGAACCGGTGATCACCATTGGGTCAGAAGTGGAATATGCTGCATCCACCAATCCGAATTTATTATGCAGTTTATCTCCAGATGACTGATCAAAAACCTCTCCCGGGAACAAATTTTGCAGATTAGCAAATTCAGAACCTGTGAGATTTGCATCGGCAATAATTCCCCGTCCGTCATCCATTCCATTATTATGCTGTGATTCAATAGTTGCAAAAAGAGGATCACTCGTAAAAGCTAATAATGCGAAATAGATTGATGTATCAGCAGTTGACAATGAATTGGATATGTGTGATTCCGTTTGATCTGAAGGACTGAAGTATGATTCTATTTCAATTCCTCCAATGGTAAATGTATGGACTGTGTTATCAATTTTGTTCGGTCCAAATTTAACATTATTCGGATCAGGAGTATCTGTATCGCTTCCCCACATCTCTTCAAATTCAATTGTATAATTCTGCGCTAACGCAGGATCATTTATCTCAACAACATTATTGAGCCAAACTAATTCTGTAGAAGTCCAGTTCCACGAACCCATCCAAACCCAGTCGTTCGTGAGGTCATTATCCCGTCCATCGAATATAGCAAATTTACTATGCATCAACCCGTTATCGTCGGGTCTTTGACTCATAAGTATCCCGGCATCCAACAGCGCCTGAGCGCCGGACTGAATTGTTCTCTGATCATAAACAAATCTCACCTTTACGCCGCGGTTCTTTGCAGCTATAATTGCGGCTTCTACATCCGGCAGTCCAAAGAAACTATAAAGCGCAATATCAATGGAATAACTAGCTTGATTAATACGTGAAATAATTTTCTCTTGGAAATCGACATTACCTTCCGCTTCATTCCCCGGAATTGCCACACTATGATCAACATCAGAATTGAAATAAACATTGATCGTTCCTGTTACAGGGTTTGACGACAAAGTTACTATTGTCTTAAGAGCACTTTCACTAGTTCCAATAGCATTTGTGGAATAAGCTTTATAATAATATTTAGTAAATTCTTCCAGTCCCGTTATCTCAACTACATGTCCGGTTGTATCAGTATCAACAACCACCGAGCCGAGTTCGAGACTATCCGTCTTTCCATATCTCACTTCACTGTTGCCGTTTCTGGCTGTATTAAAATAGACAGTAAACGAACTTGTAGTAATGTCAGTTCCAATTACCGGGGTAAGAATAACCGGGACATCATCACTGATAATATCATCGATTGAGCGAGGAAGAATTTGATAACCTGAATTAAACGGCGCTGAATATTTATACTGCCCGACAACACCTATTAAATCAACTTCACCCGAAGGTATAGGAGAACCGACCAGGGAAGAAACATCTATATCAACCCTTAATTCTAATGATCCGCTTGTATCTGTAATTGAATAATTTTTATTCCCTTCAAAATATCCGTTTCCGCTAATAGTGACGCCATTTACTCTCACAAGTCTACTTTCATATATCTCCACACCGTCCCATGCTTGATTAGCTATATCGTTTAAAGTAACAATAATAGTGTCAACTGCATTGCCGGATGAAAGCACGGTAAAACTAGAACCTGTTCCATAACTGAACTGCGTTAATCCTCTGTATTGAGTGATTGACGAAGTTATAACAACAGAATCCCCAATGTTAACGCCATTAGCAAATTCCGAGCTATAAATACTTATTCCGGCGGTACTGTCCTGCATAGAAGCCGGACCGCTGTTACCAAATTGATTTGAAGATGTCACAATTCCGGCTACAGTATAAACAGAGTCCATATTTACCGGAACGCCGTTAGCATCATTCTCTCTAATATCGTAAATCGGTACGGTTGTTTGTGCAAATGAATTAATAGTAATTGTAAGCGCTATAATTAATAGCATATAAAGATTTCTGATTTTCATGATTTTTCCTAATCTATGTCTGTTGAAAGTACAAAGCGTAATATCCGGTTGTTCTCTGTGTCGGCAACATAAAGAGTTTTGTTATAGAATGCAACCGCGTGGGGTGAGTTAAAAACATCAGGTCCGCCGAATGATTCCATCTCATCGCCGAATGAATTGAATTTAAAAATCGAGTCCTTTGCAGCATCGGCTACAAAAATATTATTATAAATATCCAAAGTTGTTCCTTCCGGCTGCTCAAATTTTGCAACCGTCATAATATCCGTTACAAACGGGGAATATCTGTTCTGGTAACCGGTAAAGTCTTCGGTTTGAACATAATCCAATACTTGTGTTTTAAAACTGTTCTCCCCTATCAAAGTGAGCATCATATCGTAATTATTCCCGCTGAAAGACGTTAGCGAACTGATTCTATTAGCAGACATCAACCCGGTACCGAGAGGTTCCAGCAGCGGAACTCTACCGATAAGCGTATCTTTCTTTGAACCATCGGGAAGTTCTTTTTTACGGAAAATAAGAATTGCATTATCAGGATCAATTAGAGTTGCGTTGTTCGGTCCCCTTCTTGATATATAAAACGAATTATCAAAGAATACAGCAGCGCCGGTGTATTCCCTATCTGGTCTGTTGAAATCAAAATCAGTTTTAGGAAGCAGCCGTGTAATAGGAGCATTTTCAATATGATGCTACCAAATCCAATTTGAACACCGCGTTATAAGTCATTGTTGTTCCGCCGATCAATGTATCGAACTGTGCACAAATTATTAAATTTAACTGAAAGTCTTGAGCAATTGCAACCGGTTTTTTAATTTCACGCGTACCTAAAAAATGTCCGGCAACATTCATCATTACAATTCTATCGTTATCGGTATCTGCCACATAAATAAATGTTTCCTTACCAATGATTATATCTTGAGGTCTGTTAAAACCACTCCATATAGGGGACTGCATAATATATAGTAGGAGTATTATCCGGGGCAACAAATTTATCAACACAATTAAAAAGCGTCAAAGCTAAAATCATAATCAATATTTTTGGAAAAACTTTAATCATCAATAAAGACCTAATATAATTGAGAATCTATGTGTAGCGCCCAAGCGAGAAAATTGTGCAAACGCATAATCAACAGAAACATTTGCAATTCCAAGCGGAAGTCTTACTCCGGCGCCGGCAGTAAATGATTGCTCGTCGGCATTGACTTTGTATCCTCCACGGAGATTAAGAATTTCGTTATAAGAATATTCAGCCCCGATAGAAACATTCTCGCTGTTATCATTCGGATGGTTAAGCTGTATTGATGCTGTTATTCTATTGTGATCGTTCTGCCAAGGTTCCATGGCAAACCCAATTCTGAACATAGTTGGAGGAGAAAATGACTGCCACTCGGAGACTGTTCTATCACCCCAGAGTTTTACTTCCCCGTCAGGAGCAAGTTCATTACCGAAATTCGTGATGGCAACCGCAAATCTTGTTGTACCCAAGCCTGTCCAATACATTGTTCCAAGATCGATCATGACACCGCGCATTTTGAGTTTATCAAGAGTTTCCTCTACATATCTGATCGATCCGCCAAAACTGAATTGATCGGTCATCTTCCTTGAATAAGTAACCGTAATTGCTATATCTCCAAAAGAAAAATACTGTCCTGTACCAAACGGATTTACTTCGTTAGTGACTTTCATATCTGCCATATGAAGAGAAGTAAGTGATATACCCACAGCATCGTTTGCCGAAATTTTATAAAATGCGCCGACAAATTCTTGACTTATGTCAGCAACCCAGCTATTATGAGAGAACATAACTTCATTCTGTTTTGCGAACACCAATCCCGCCGGATTCCAGTAAAGCGACGATGCATCGTCCGCCACTGCAATAAAAGCATCACCCATTGCTGCCGCTCTTCCGCCAACGCCAATCTTTAAAAACTGCAGAGTAGATATACCTGCACGCTGCCCACCTAAAGTAGGAAATAGCTGCGCATTACTCTTGACAGTAAGAAGCAGTAATAATATGGTTATTATTCTAATTTTCATTAATTATTTTTATAAAATCCTAAAGTTCAAATTATAAAACTCAAATAAATTACAAATTCAAATTTTCAAAAATCAAATTATTCATTTCGATTTTTCAATTATTGCTGATAGTATTTTTTTTAATTCGATTGCTTCTTGTAACAAGTCCCTGAATTCACTTTTATTATCTAATTCATTAGTTTCATTTATCAATCTTAGCCAATAAGCTGATTCTTTGGCTTCTTTCCTGCTTATTCTAACTCTCATTAAAAAATCTTTTTTACTTAGCGCTTCATTCGCTTCGATATAATTGGCACCGGCTGAACCTGATGATCTAACAACTTGCTTTCCATCTTCAATATTTGCAATGGTTTTTGGCAAAGTTTTAATGATTTTTCTAATTGATTTTGCAAATTGGAAAGTTCTTTCCTCTAAATCATATTTTGGTTTGCTATTTGCTTTTTCAGTCATTGTTATTTATTTGTTTTTTATTATTTGTTCTTTGTTTTTATCAGTGTTCATTAAAACCTAAAACTTAAACCTAGTCTTACATTTCTTCTAGTTAAATATCTCGCCGGATTAAACGGATAAGGCGATATTGGCGCCTGCAAATCGGGATACAAAGGGTCATTCCAAGTTGAAGGAGTCGGATCTCCATATTCATAAGCTTTACCGGTTGTCGGATTAATAATTTGTGCATTCTGTTTATCGAATAGGTTATTAACTTCAACGATGAATGTAATTGTTATCTTTCCTACTCTGAATGATTTTTCAAAATTCAAATCCAACCAGAGCCAATCCGCTCCAACGGAACTATTTCGATTGCTTCTATCATATTCATACTGCGGTCTTCCGTCAGTTTCATAAGCGCCGGTAAATAGATATTGAGTATATCTTCTGCCCGACTCAAAAAATAGTCTCATATAAAAGTTATAGTCGTCAAGAATACCTTCACCAAAACCAAAAAGCGGTTCACCTTTGGGAACATAGAAATTCAGTGATGCAAAAGTCGTGATCGGTCTATCCCATATCATATGGATCTCTTTAATATCCTCATCAAGCTCCCCTCTAAGTATCAGCACACCTTGATCAGCAGAAGAACTCTTACCGGTAATCGTTGCATAACTGAATGAGAACAATCCGGTGAACCATTTCCCTATTCGTTTCTTATACTCGATCTCTACACCTCTGGAGCGGGCATAATCAAGGTTCGCATACGTTATGAATGATTGGCTGGTAAATCTTGCTGACTGCACTTTAGCGGTTCTTGTACTAACATAATCAAAAATATCTTTGTAGTATGCAGTAACCGTGAGAACATCATTCATAGAGAATTGGGTCTTTAATCCTAATTCATAAGCAACAGTTGTTTCGGGATTTAGATTCGGATTTCCAAAACGCTGGAATGAAGACTGTGCATTTGTCGGTGACAGTTTGGCATAAACATACTCCGGACGGGGCCATTTACTGAAATGTCCATACGAAAAGAATAGCATCTGATTATCAGAGACCGGATGAGAAATTCCAATTCTTGGGCTAAGTCTCATCTTAAATCTTTGACCATTAAACCATTTATATGTCTCGTCGTAATACTTATCTCTAATTGCATCAGGAATAGTAACAACAACGGGATTTGCCACGGCATCATCAACATATTTACCGGGGAACCAATAGTCGAGGCGCAAACCGAAGTTCAGTATCATTCCGCTGAAATTGATATTATCCTGAGCATAAAAGGCACCAACCGCGGGATGAACTTTGTAAATATCATTGTTCATTCCCAATTCGCCTATCCACGGACGATAGATATCAACTACCTGCATTTCCTGGAATGCCATATAGAGACCGGCTTTAAATTTATTCTTCTCATCAAAGAAACTTGTAATATCTCCCTTAATTGAAAATTCATCGGTGTAATGATCTCTCCATGTATTAGGATTTCCGACGTCCCAAAAACCGTCTCCGGGAATTACTCCTATTGTATCTCTATCAAGATTATAGTATTCAATCGGGAAGGTTACAATATCCTTTCTCTCGGTATAATCGTAATAGTATCTGCCGTTAGCATCCGCACGCAGATTGGAGAAAAACTTATTTATTTTCAGTTCGTAAAATGTTTTTGCATTAATAGTGTGTGTCCAGCTAAGGCTATTGAAATAGTTAACATGAGTAAATGTATTAGCGCTGTCTAAAATTTTCTGGAAAGGATACTGATAACCCGGACTCGGTTCAACATACTCTAAATTTGATTGAAGTGATTGTGAATTCTGATTTATATTCACCGATTGATTATACGAGTATGATAATTTTTTTGTAGGAGAAATTCTATAAGTAAGTTTCCCCATCCAGTACCAAGTGTTTGAAGCTTTAGGAGCAAACCTTGTTCCTCCAAATGTAGAAGAATACAATTGTTTAGCAGTAGGCTTATAGTAGCCTTGTGTAATACCATCGGTTAAACCCATATAAAAACTTCCAAAAAAGGTTAACTCTCCAGGAATTTGAAGCCCAATAGCAGGCAATAAATATTTTGTGATCGGTTCCGGACCAGATAAGTTGGCTTCAAAAATTTCCACATTGAAAACGTGATTGGATTCGCCATTGCCAAAATTATCCCGTTTGTAAGCAGTATAACCGGAGTAGAAATCTTTTCCCTCCCTTGTTTTAACATTAATAACACCTGATGTTGCCTGTCCGTACTCTGCATTAAATCCACCTGTTATCACTTCTACTTCTTCTATTGCATTTGCACTAAGTTCAAGCCCGAAACCCGTGCCTGACAAAGGATCCTGAACGGAAACACCGTCAAGCAGGTAAGCACTTTCGTATGCCCTTCCGCCGCGGATGTGAATTGCATTATCAGACTTTACCACACCCGCTTGTTGAGTTACCACATCTTTAATATTTTCAATTACCGCATTTTCAATATCTTTTCTGCTTACAGTGGTTTTACTTTGAGTTTCTTCAACATCCATAAGTGGTTTCTCACCCACAACTATCACATCTTGTCCAATTGTAAGCGATGTCTCCTCAAGTTCAACATCGAGTTTTGTCGTTCTATTCGCTTCAATCACAATGCCCGTGAACTTCATAGCTTTGTATCCGATAAAGGAAACAGAAATGGTATACGTTCCGGGGGAAATATTTTTTATTTCATAATTTCCATCACCATCGGTAGCAGCGCCGTAGTATGTTCCTTCAATCAATAGATTAA
>QILJ01000027.1 GCA_003233295.1 Ignavibacteria bacterium
ATTGTTGTGCTTGGATTAAACGGGTTCGGATAATTCTGCTCCAGGTTATATTCAGTAATAATTCCCTCCGATCTATCTTTTACATCTGTCGGAGCGCTGTTGAGAAGATAATGAAGAATAATATCCCGGCCGGAATTTAGCTTCGCCAATAAATAGGGCCCATTCGTACCGTTTATCGGAGTCGAACTGAAAACAACATTACCATACTGTTGATTGTTCTTTAACAATGAACCTTCAGCGCTCCAATTGTAATCTTCATTTACTTTATTATAAATACCATTGTTAGCATCATCATATAGTTCAGTAGCACCTATGTAAAATACATTTAATCCTTGGAAAGCATAGGATGCGCCACCCGCTGTAATTGAACTATTTTTCCAAAATTGTGAAGATTTATTATAAAATCCAATATTACTATTATGGGCAATGGATACATTAAATTGATCATTTATTTGATATGAAGAAACAGCGCTTGAGGAAGTTCCTGTTATTAACTCATTCTTGTTAAAAAAAGCAAATCCACTTCCAATTTCACTGTTTTTACTACCTTGATGCGAAATGTTAACTGTATGGCTATAACCATTAACGATCATACTGCCAGCAATTATATTTAGCCATTCTGTATTGCCATCAACATAACCGATATCACTAACTATTCTTACATCAATATAATTTGGACTGTAGGCAGTAAAGTCCATCGAGTGTGATTCTTTAAAATCATCAGCTCCACCGTCAACATAACCTTCAATCTTAGTAAATTTGAATTCAATGTTTGAACCGTCATTGAAAACCACAACAAGTTTATCAGCAGGAGAAGCCGTATAACCCCAATTGCCTTGGGAATTTTGGGTTAATGTCCCTGTAATTGTTGTCTGTCCTGTAATCTCACTTGCTAACCACGCGGCATCAATTGACAGTGAAATAGTATTATCGGATATTGATGTTACATCGGTAGAAAAATTAAAGAGTCTTAATATCCAATCTGATTCACTTTGTGCTGCTGTTTGGATATTCATTAAAAGAACGAGAGTATTAATTAAAAGTAGAGCTTTCTTCATTAAAACCTCCGAGGAAATAAGTCTTGTTAAGCGTTTCAACAAAAATGGATAATATAAAATAATAAAAATTATTTAAGATTTAAACATTATAATCGTTGTGTGATCTATATCACAAAACGGTACAAATAAAAATTTGGTGGCAAAAAATAATTGAGCATAAATCTGATAATTAGTAGTGTAAATAGTTTTATGTAAATGGTAAATTGATACCCAATTGGTGAAGAGGACGTAGCCCAACGAGACATTGAGTATTAAGCAAAAAAGCTCGGTCAGCCCCGATATAAATTATTATTTTTTGAACCATTTATTACATGAGTATTTATGAAACTATCAGAAGAATCAATAGAACAATTAGTAAAAGATTTAGAAAAATCCAAATCCTATCAAGACCTTATGGACAAAGATGGAGCAATAAAAAAGTTCCTAAAATCATCCCTAGAAAACATGCTTGAATCGGAACTATCCGAACACCTTGGTTATGAAAAGAATTCACCTTATGAAATCCATAGTGGAAATAGTCGTAATGGCAAAACTCAAAAAACAATAAAGACCAATGAGGGGAAAATAGAGCTATCTATTCCGAGAGATCGTAACTTAAGCTTTGATCCAGTAGTAGTTAAAAAGTACGAAAAGACTTTATTCCCAATTGAGGAGAAAATCATTTCCATGTCCACCAGAGACATTCAATCTCACGTAGCAGGGATTTGCTGACTAGAAATATCACCAACAACAGTATCTAGAATTACGGATTTCATAGTAGTTCACGCTAAAGAATGGCAATCAAGACCACTAAATAAGATCTATCCAATAGTATTTTTCGATGTTATTCACTACAAGGTTAGAGAAGACGGGAAAGTGCGTTCTAAGTCAGCATACAAGTGTTTAGCCGTATTTAGATGGACACAATTGTTGGGTATCTAGGTCTGAGGGAGCTAATTATTGATAACTGCGCTGAAAAATCGAGGTGTACAAGATATACTGATTGCCGCAGTTGATGGATTTAAAGACTTCTCAGAGGCAATTCTCCAGATACGATGTTCAGCAGTACATTATCCACCAGATAAAAAACACAACTAGGTATGTTGCCTCTAAAAATCAGAAAGAATTTATGAATGACTTAAAACCGGTTTATCAAACTCCGACCTAAGAAGCTGGTTTACTTGCCCTTGATAAATTAGGAAAAAATGGGGTAAGAAATATCCTTATCCTATAAAATCTTGTCCAAGGACTCCTTGGGAGGAAAAAACTAGGATAATTTAGCCGTCTCAAGTATCCTGAAGAAATTAGAAGGGTTATTTACACGACAAATGCTGTTGAAAATTTACATCGTCAATTTAGAAAAGTAACAAAATATCGATATCTTTTCCCAAATGATGATGCTTTAACTAAAATACTTTATCTTGCTTACAAGGATAAAACCCAAAATGAACCTTGCCTATTAGAGGTTGGGCATTTATTTTTTCTCAACTTTCTATTATCTTTGGAGAAAGGTTAAAGCCTTTTATTAAATAATGAAATACCATTTACACAAAATATTTTACAGTCTCTGCGTTTAGTATAATATTTTATCGAATAATTGTGATTTTCTGTGCAACAAGGGATGTTAAATTGATTGATGTTATTGAAGTAAAATTATTAAGATATTCCTTGTAAATATTCGTCTACGCTTTCGCTTTCGGCGGCTTTACGTCCCTCGCTGATAGCCCAGACAACCAATGATTGTCCCCTTCGCATATCTCCCGCAGCAAATATTCCTTCAATGTTTGTCATATAATCAGAATTTGTCGAAACATTGCTTCTTCTATCCGTAGCGATATTCAATTCTTGTATTAAGTCATTCTTGTTCGGACCTAAAAAACCCATTGCAAGAAGTACAAGATCGGCTTTTATTTCAAACTCAGAATTTGGGATTTCTTTCATTTGTCGCTGACCGGTAGAAGCATCCTTAGGACCGAAATGTAATCGTATTGCTTTTACTTTTTCAACCTTACCATTTTCACCAACAAATGCTCTTGTCATAACTGCATATTCACGCTTACAGCCTTCAAGAAGTGATGTTGATGTTCTTTCAATTAATGCCCATTCCGGCCAAGGATTGTCTTTCTTACGCTCCTTCGGAGGCTGCGGCAGAAGTTCAAAATTTGTCACAGACTTTGCACCCTGTCTTATTGCCGTACCGATACAATCTGAACCGGTATCACCGCCGCCTATTACCAGAACATCTTTTCCCTCAGCATTGATCAACTGGTCGGTATCTATTTTTATTCCTGCGTTTATCCTATTCTGCTGTGATAAGTAATCCATCGCAAAATGAACTCCGTCCAGTTCCCTCCCCTCAACAGGCAAGTCCCTTGGATTCTCAGAGCCGCCGCATAAAACTACAGCATCAAAATTATCTTTCAATTCGGAAAGTTTTTTATCCACTCCAATATTTACGCCGATGTGGAACTTAACCCCTTCCTCTTCCATGAAAGTAACTCTGCGGTTTACAATTTTTTTATCCAGTTTAAAGTCAGGTATCCCGATTGCAAGGAGTCCGCCGATCACTTCATTCTTTTCAAAGACTTCAACAGTATAACCTTGTTTATTCAACTGGTCGGCGCATGCAAGTCCTGATGGACCGGAACCAACAACAGCAATCGATTTACCGTTTCTAACCTCAGGAGGATTCGGAGTAATGAATCCATTCTCAAAAGCTTTTTCTATAATTGACTTTTCGATATTCTTTATCGTTACAGCAGGCTGATTGATAGCAAGCACACAAGAATTTTCACAAGGGGCAGGACAAACCCTTCCGGTAAACTCGGGGAAATTGTTAGTTCTCTGAAGCCTCTTAACAGCATCTTCCCATTTGTTTTTATATATAAGGTCATTCCAATCGGGGATAAGATTGTCAACCGGGCAGCTGGAATGACAGAAGGGAATTCCGCAATCCATACACCTCGCGCCCTGATTCTGTAATTCCTCATCAGATAAGGGCTGCATAAACTCATCGAAATGACTTATTCGTTCTTCAACATTCTGATATGAAAAATCTTTTCGCTTATATTTTAAGAAACCTCTAACTTCACCCATTGCAAATTCTTTTTAGTTCACTGTTTTTAATTTTGATTCAACAACTCGTCTATAATCATTCGGATAAACTTTAATGAACGACTTTAGATTTTCGTCCCAGTTAGTGAGGATATCTTTTGCTACCTCACTGTTAGTGTATTGATAGTGCTTTTCGATCAGCAGCTTCAATTCCTTTTGATCATCTTTATTATCAAGTTCAAAAAGTCCTACCATTTCAGAGTTGTAAAAACTTCTGAATGATTTCGACTTATCCCAGATATACGCAATACCGCCGCTCATTCCCGCTGCAAAGTTTTTTCCAACATCACCAAGCACAACAACTCTGCCGCCCGTCATATATTCGCAACCGTGATCACCAACACCTTCTACAACTGACGAAGCGCCACTATTCCTAACTGCAAACCGTTCCCCGGCTTGACCGTTAATATACATTTCACCAAGAACCGCACCGTACAGAACAACATTGCCTACAATTATATTTTCTTCTGCTTTGTAGCCAGAATTTTCCTGCGGAATGATAATTATCTTTCCACCTGATAATCCTTTGCCAACATAGTCGTTCGCATCACCTTCAAGGTAAAAAGTGATACCATTAGCTAAGAACGCACCGAAACTCTGTCCAGCTGTACCGATAAAATCGATTTGGATTGTATCTTCTTTAAGTCCGTTCAAACCGTATTTTTTTGCTATGTATGAACTCAGCATTGTTCCGACCGTTCTGTTTGTGTTGTTTATATCAACACTGAAACGGACTGATTCTTTTCGTTCAAGTGATTTTCTACATGCAGAGATCAATCTGTTATCAAGCGCCTTTCTCAACTCGTGATCTTGCCTTGCCGCATGTCTGACCGGTTTACTGTATGGCACATCCGGCTTGTGCAGAACTGATGTTAAGTTCAACCCTTTTGCCTTCCAGTGATCGATCAGTTCATCGGTCTCTAATAAATCAACTCTGCCGATTATTTCCTCAAAAGTTTTGAAGCCCAATTCAGCCATTATCTCTCTAACTTCTTCACCAATAAAACTGAAAAAGTTAATCACATGCTCAGGTTCACCTTTGAACATCTTTCTTAATTCTTTATCCTGGGTAGCAATCCCTACAGAGCAAGAGTTTAGATGACAATTCCTCTGAAGAACGCAGCCCATAGAGATCAAAGCAGAAGTTGCAAACCCGAATTCATCCGCACCTAGTAATGCAGCTATTACAACATCCCTTCCGGTTTTCAATTGTCCGTCGGCTTGAATTCGAACTCTCTCTCGCAGATCGTTCATTATCAGAACTTGCTGAACTTCCGCCAAACCGAGTTCAAGCGGTAAGCCTGCATGTTTGATTGAAGTAAGCGGAGACGCACCCGTTCCTCCTTCAAACCCGCTTATAAGAATGTGGTCTGCTTTTCCTTTTGCAACACCGGCAGCTATTGTTCCTACACCAACCTCTGAAACTAGCTTTACGCTTATATCCGCATCCGGATTGGCATTTTTAAGATCGTGGATCAACTGCTTCAAATCCTCAATTGAATAAATGTCATGATGCGGAGGTGGCGATATTAAACCGACGCCTGGAGTCGTGTGTCTTGTGTTCGCAATTTCCACTGAGACTTTATGCCCCGGAAGCTGACCACCCTCACCTGGTTTAGCTCCTTGCGCCATTTTAATTTGTATCTGATCGGCATTGACAAGATATTCAATCGTTACACCGAATCTGCCTTGTGCAACTTGTTTAATTCTGCTTCTTTTCCAGTCGCCGTTTTCTTGAGCAGTAAATCGTTGACTGTCTTCCCCGCCCTCACCGGTATTGGAAAATCCGCCTATCCTATTCATAGCAACGGCTAAGGTCTCGTGAGCTTCTTTCGAGATTGAGCCGTAACTCATAGCCCCGGTTGCAAACCGCTTTACAATTTTAGATACTGGTTCAACTTCCCATATAGGAATCGGTTTTCTTGTTCTGAATTGGAGTAGGCTTCTAATATTAGATAGATTTGTTTCCCTCTGATTTATGAGACCACTGTATTTTTTGAACAGCTTATAATTGTTAGTGCGAACCGCCTGCTGCATAAGTGCAACCGTATCAGGGTTCCATTGATGATGTTCGCCTTGAACTCTCCATCTATAATTTCCTGCAATGCTTAGTTCATCATCGTCTATCCCGTTTCTGAAAGCCGCATCGTGTCGTCTTAAAACTTCCTTTGCAACTATCTTAATTCCGATACCGCCGATTCGTGACGGTGTTGCGGTGAAATATTTATTAATGAGATCCTCACTCAAGCCAATCGCTTCGAATATCTGCGCACCGCAATAAGATTGGATAGTTGAAATACCCATCTTCGAAATTATCTTGAACAGCCCTTTGCGTACAGCTTTTAAGAAATTTGTTTGAGCTTCTTCATAACTTTCAACACCCGCCAAATTCCTTTTTTCAAATTCCAGTTTGAGGGTATCAAAAGCCAAGTAGGGATTAACCAAATTCGCACCGTATCCAATCAATACTGCCAAATGATGAATCTCTCTCGCTTCACCGGTTTCAACTATAATACTTGCTTTTGTTCTTGTTCCTTTGCGTATCAAGTTATGATGCAGCCCGGAGCTAGCCAGCAGCGACGGTATTGGCACATGTTCCTCGTCAACTCCGCGATCAGATAAAATGATAATTGAATACCCGTCCTTAATCGCTTTCTGCGCCTCACGGAAAAGATTTTTTAAAGCTTTCTTTAATCCTTTTGCCCCGTCTTTTCTCTTGAACAAAATCGATAGAGCAATAGGTTTAAATTTATTATCATCAATTGACTTTATCTTTTCAAGTTCATCATTTGTAATTACCGGTCGCTCAACTCTTAAACGGTGAGCTTGTTCCGCTGTTTCTTCAAGCAGGTTACCTTCCGGACCGAGAAA
>QILJ01000325.1 GCA_003233295.1 Ignavibacteria bacterium
AAGCTTACCACGCCGTCCACCCTCCATCCACAACCAAATTTGCACCAGTCATATAGTTGGACGCAGAAGATAAAAGAAACAAAATTGCGCCTTGATAATCGTCCGGTTGCGCCATTCTGGCCAACGGGGTTAATCGAGTATAATTTTCGATGAATTCCTTGGTTTGATTATTGTATACACCGCCTGGTGACAGTACATTCGCTCGAATGTTATCATCTGCATAATGCGTTGCGATGTACCTGGTCAAATTTATAATGCCAGCCTTCGTAGTTGCATAGGATACCGGAGAATTAATTCCAGAATCTCCATAAATTGATTTATTGGGGCTGACATTGCCATAGGTAGAAGACACGTTTACAATTACTCCTTGATAGTTATCTCTTAAGTGCGGGATTGCCTCTTTACACATAAGAAAAGTCCCCTTTAAATTTACGTCGTTTACTGCGTTCCACGCTTCAATTGGATAGGAGTCCATTGCGGCAAAAAAATTTGAAGATGTATCTAGTTTCCTTGAATTTCCCTTAAAGTGAAAACTATTGACTAAGCCATAAAGGCTGCCAAATTCCTTTATCACCTCACTGAAAAGATTCTTGACGCTTTCTTCATTGGATACATCTACTTGAACGACTTGAATTTTATTTGACAATGATGATTCTTCCAACTTTTGATGTGCCAGCTCAACATCCAGGTCAGCTAGTATTACCTTGGCCCCTGCATCATTGAGAATCTCGGTAAGAGCAAAGCCAATCTGTCCGGCCCCACCAGCAACTATGATAACTTTATTTTCTAAATTGAACAACTTCTCTACCAATTGCATGTCACTTGTTTTAAGTCCCTACTTTAACAGTTTTATTTGAATTATATGAGTCATGCATTGCTAGCATTAGTTCCGCATTGGTAATCGCTTCTTTTTGATCCATCGAGTGAGTCGACTTATGATTATCTATCAACCAAAAAAATTTCTGAGTTTCATCCATATATAGCTGATTTACATCGTAGGATTTAGGTTCATGAAATCTTTCAGCTTCTTTTTGAAAGATTTTTAGTTCAAGAAAGGAATCATGCCAGTTCCAACTAAGCCTGCCATCAGTACCTAATATTTGAATCTTCCGGTCATATTCTTTCTGCAAATAATCTAGGTGAAGAGTAACCTGCTTATCCCTATAGTCAAAAATAGCTTCACACTGCTCTTCGACATCTATTTTCAAAAGATTCAAATTTAGAGCACGACAAGTAATTCTTTCAGGCACACCGAAAAAATAGTTAATCAGATCTAATTCATGAGTAATAGTATTAATTACACCTCCACCAAGCTCACGTCTGGCAGCATAGCTTATTTTATAATCCTCATAAGGATGCCAAAATGGCAAGTAACTTCCAAACTCAAATCTTGCATTGTAAACCTCTCCTAGATAGCCTGTGGACAAAATGCTTCTAATCTTTTTAATCAGTGGATGACATCGTAGCATGAAACCTATGTAAAAAACATTTTCATAGGTTTCTAAAATATTTTTACAATCACTCAATGCTTTATGGCTGTCGATTAAAGGCTTCTCCATAAAAACATGAGCATTAATACTCACCGCAAATCTTAGACCCTCAAGGTGCATAGAAGTTGGTGTACAGATAAAGACCACTTCAGGAGGCTTATCTGATATTTCCGAGTAATCTGCTATTACCTGAACATTATATTCATTGGCAAACTTTGGGTCTAAAACTCTTTTAAGACAGACAATATTTCGATACCCCAGTTCTTTCAGGTTTCTGATGTGCCTTTTTCCAATTGAACCTCCACCTACAACTAAAATTCTCACGCTTTTATTATGTAGCTGGGATTCTCTGCAAATGGAAATTTCAGAATGTTAACTTGCTTATCTATGAAGTACTCATCAACCGCTGCTGTTTCACCCTTATGAATCCCATAGTCGTCCAGGATCAGGATACCACCAGGTACCAACTTGGGATATAAATATCGAAGTACAGTCAAGGATGGTTCGTAGATATCGGTATCTAGGTTTATTAGGGCAACTTGCAAGTCAGGGTTGTCCTCTACGAACTTGGGAATTGTTTCATTTATGTCTCCTTTTAATAACTCAACATTATGAACTATTTCTTTTCTTGTTAAAACTTCCCGTAGTTGATCAACCCCAATGCTTTGTGACCCTGCCGCTTTCAGGAAATTATTTAATACGAGATGGTCATCTTTTTCCGCACCTTGTGGAAATTCACCAAAGATGTCAAATCCAATTACTTTTCTGTCTTTAGACCCCATTAAGTATTCAAATGACCTAAAACGCACAAAAGACGATCCCTTAAAGATGCCACATTCAATGATGACCCCCGGAAGATCCAAGGCCTTTTTATAAAGCTCATAATGGATAATAAATTTACCTAACCTAGAAGGGTGAGAAGTTAGATAGAAATTATTTTCGTAGTCGAACGCCTGTGAAAAGTCTGGAATGGTAATCATATCATTTGAAGTCTTCAGTCCTAAGTGTAACATCTGATGGGATGTCATGAACAGCCTTTTTGCCAAGTATAAATTCCTTTTCCTTCCATTTTAAACCGTCTCCAGGGCTTTTAAGAGTTAGCATATGCTCTGTTAATTTGGTTCCCTTTTCTATATTCACTTTACTTGTAATGCTCCTGGCTAGTTTGACCTTGGCAGTTTCTGTAACGGGATTAATATTTTTAACGCCATCTCCATTAGCCAGTTCGCAGGTTTTTATATAGTTAACTAGCCTGCGTAGCCCCTCTTCCTCAAGAGAACCTGCATGGTCTGAGCCCTTCATGGCTCTGGCAAGGGTTATATGTTTTTCTATTATTACCGCCCCCATAACAGAAGCTGCTACAGAGGTAATCACTCCTGGGGTATGATCAGATAAACCCACCAGGCAATTAAACCTTTCCCTTAAAGTTTCCATGGCCTTAAGGTTCACATTTTCAACTGCTGCTGGATATTGTGAAGTACACTGCATAATTATAATCTTGTTCCTTTCTCCACCTAGTGCATTCACTGCGTCCTCAATATCTTCCATACTGGCCATACCGGTAGAGATAATGACCACTTTATCTGTCTTCCCTAAACTTTCCAGCAATGGCAAGTTCGTTAGATCCCTTGAGGCTACTTTGTAGAAAGGTGACCCTACCCGTTCCATTAGTTCTACGGATGGTATATCACAGGGCGTACAAAAGTAGATCAAGTCATGGGCATTGGCATATTCCTTCAGCTCCCTGTGCTGTTCCTCTGAAAGTTCGAGAAATTCTCGATGTTCTCCATAGGTTTTCCCAAATGAGTTTTTATTTTCGTAGGGGCGATCGAAGGCTTCTCGAGTAAGCTCCGAAGGAATATCTCTCTTTTGGAACTTAACGGCATTTGCACCACAATGTGCTGCCATTTCAATTAACTCTCGGGCTATTTTCAGATCTCCATTGTGATTTTGGCCAATTTCAGCTACCATAAATGTTGGAAATCCAGATCCTAGGGGATAACCGGCTAAATCCACTAGTTGATTTTTTTTATCACTTGATACAAGTTGAGCCTCCTCATCAAGCCACTGATAAACCTTTTCAATAATTACTGGTTCACCTATGGCATTTAGCATGCTTTCAAACCTCTCTAGATCCTCCTGTGTATCAATGGTTAAGTATGGATCCAGATCCTGCCGTAATCCGCCAAACGATGCAGGAAGTTTATTCAGGTTGAAATGATCAGGATGTTTTCTTAGATAGGGTGTAACGTGTTCGGTATCAAAAGAAGTTGTAGTGTTTCGATGAACTTCTCTTAGCGTACCCACATTAATTATTTCTGGGACAACGTGAGATAGACCATCTATAAAAGTATAATCCGCCCCTGTTTCAAGGTGGGAGTTAAATGCGGCTATTGACACTTCCTTATTATATATTGGGTTATCTGCTGTGAAACGTACTATGCAGTCGTTTTCATTTAGATCCTCCGCAGCTCCAATAAATCGTTCCAATAAATTAAGTGCTGATCCTCGATAACAGTCAATATTCAACGCGGAAGCTGCTGCGGCTATGGGATCGTCGGCCTCACTAGTGGTGGTTGCGATCATTATTTCATGAATAATGCCCAATCCTATAACGCTTTTTACAACTTTATGCAAAAGAGGAGTTTGATTTACCGCAATAAGACTCTTTCCTCGGAATCTCGTGCTTAACATACGAGCCTGTATAATTCCCCTAATTTTCATATGAACATAATTATTCTACTATTGGTGAGGTCAACAGTTAAACTATTAATATTGAAGACACTAAGAAACCATCAAATGCTGCTGGGGCACATCCGCTACCAACCGATAACCAATCTGTTCCAGGCATAACCGGACTTTGTTCTTTTCAATGTGAGAAACTACACCTTCTGTAATTTCCACATGGTTTCCTCGCTGCAATGCTGTTGCCTCCATCTGAATATTGGAATGTGAATTTATAAATTGCTGTAAATCATTCATCTCTTTTTCCCTGATCACCGCGGGTTCTCCCAGCCAGTAAAGAAATCTAACCGCCAAGGGATCTTGTAACACTTGCAGCCTTTCCTTTTCACTAACTCGTACGAACACATAAGAAGTGAATAGGGGAACCT
>QILJ01000565.1 GCA_003233295.1 Ignavibacteria bacterium
TTTTAATTGTAGCAATTGGTGCGGGATTAGGCGGCGGATTTCGATATTTACTAGCGGGAGCAGTTCAAAAACTTCTTCCTTCATTTTTCCCTTACGGTACATTATCGGTTAATATTGTCGGCAGTGTTATTCTAGGAATTCTTATCTTTGGATTTGATGAGAAAGGTCTGCTTAGTCCTTCTTTACGATTGTTGATAGGCGTCGGGTTCTGCGGCGGACTTACGACATTTTCAACTTTTTCATTCGAAACGTTCAACCTGATTCGGGATACAGAGTTTTTCCTTGCCGGCGTTAATATATTGGTAAATGTTACTTTAACTTTGGTCGGGATATACATCGGATATTTAATTACGAGGTAAACAATGAGTATAAGAGGAAAAGCAAAATTATTAAGAATATTTGTCGGGGAATCCGATAAGGTACGGCACAACACTGTTTATGAAGAGATTGTCGTAGCTGCACGTAAAGCAGAACTTGCCGGAGCAACTGTTTACCGCGGTGTAATGGGATTCGGTAAAAACAGCAGGATACATTCATCAAAGATTTTAAGGATATCGGAAGATCTACCCCTTGTAATTGAAATTGTTGATGAAGAGGCAAAGATCGATGAGTTCGTCCCAATCATTAAAAAAATATTTGAAGAGGCAGACAGCGGCGGACTTATTACAATTGAACATGCGGAAATAATTCATTATACATCTAAAAAGAACAAATAACTGCTTTGAGATCAAAGTTAAAAATACAACATCTGCTTACAGTTATTCTTCTTTTCAATTTCAGCATTCAAACTACTGCTCAAAATAAATACGATTTCAAACAATTCGGTGAAGAGACCGGAGACTTTTTTACCGCTCCTTTCCATTGGGAACGGAATGACTTTATCACTCTCGGATTTATTGCCGCCGCAACTTACGGATTGATGTACGCAGATCAGCCGATAAAAAACGAGATGGCAAAAATCAACTCCAACAAAAAACATTGGCTGATGGAATTCGGAAGATACTGGGGTGAAGCAATTCCAACTGTTGCTATCAGCGGACTGCTATTAATTCACGGATACGCTTTTGATAACAACACTACTAAAAAGATTGGCTTTGAGGTTGGACAGTCTTTCCTCTATTCTGTTACGGTTTCAAGCGGGTTGAAAATAATTATCGGACGGGCTAGACCATACACCGGCAGCGATCCTTTTACATTTGATGCATTTGCTTTTAAGAATA
Organism: Ignavibacteria bacterium; assembly: GCA_003233295.1. The sequence continues at coordinate 1,221 of QILJ01000565.1, forward strand.
CAAATTGGTCGCTTCCCTCGGGACATACGACAGTCGCTTTTTCCCTTTCTACTGTACTTGCTGCGAATACTGATTCTTATGTTTGGAAAACCGCTGCATTTATTCCTGCAGTGCTGACGGCATTTTCAAGGGTTTATCAAAACTATCATTGGACATCGGATGTTTTCCTCGGCGCTGTGGTTGGATATTTTGTCGGTAAATTTGTCACCGATCTTCATGCAGAAAAAGAACTAACACCACATATGTCGCAAGTGCCGCTTTTATCATTATCACTTTCATTTTAGGTTAAACAAAATGAACAAAACATATTTTATTATTTACGTTGATGATATAAATAAAACAAAATTCTTCTTTCAACTTCTCTTTGATATAAAACCGGTCATTGACGAACCCGGCATGTGCGAACTTGAATTACCGAACGGCGCCGTGCTTGGAATTATGCCGAATACTTCCCTTGAAAAATTATTCGGAACTGAATACAGTGTAAACGAAAAGAAAAAGGCATCTCCAAAATTTGAGTTCTATTTCCAAGTTGATAATGCAGAAGCCCTGTATAAAAAAGCTCTGCAGCTTGGAGCGCTAAGTCTTAGGAAATTTAATAAAATGGATTGGGGCGATAGAGTCGCCTACTGCGTCAATCATGACGGACATATACTTGCCTTTGCTGAGAGAATGGAATAATTATTCAACTAAAACCAGTTTAAAATAATTTCCAAAATGACAATTATTAATTTTGTTACTATTTACCTGATTTATTAAATTGAACTTGAATTTCACAGTAATTAGGAATTTAGAAAATGCCCGCTCGATCAAATCACTTTTCTTTACAGCTATCCAAATTATTAGCTGCTTTTGGTAAGAGCCAAATTGAATCTGGAGAAGCATCTAATTTAGATGCACCAAAATATCCATCATAAACAATAAGATTATTAGTATCGATTCTACTAAAACTTTTATGATTATATCTTTTAATCATATGTAAATACAAAATATTTGAATCCATCTTGTAGAGTTGTATCTCCAGTAATTTCAAAGGTCAAATAGGATATATCAAGGGTATCATCATTAAAATAACCATATTCTACTGATTGATAGGTCCAAATATCGCCAATATGCATTGGGAAATAGTCTAAATATTCACTTTCTGTTTGAGGAAATAAGAATGATTATGAAATAATAATAAATATTACAGCTTTCATATTTGTACCGATGTTTGCATAACTGCGTTTTAGCTAAGGCGTTCGCCGTTAAATATTTACCTTAAATTATACGCCTAAATTTTTAATGATTCTCCTCCCGCAAGCAGACGGGGTATCATTATGGAGTAGTTAATAATATTTTCGCCGCAAGCGACGGGGAATTCATCCCTTGTCCGCCTTTGGTGGATTAAATTAACAATTTGGGAGGAAAGGCTTTTGCCTTTTCCTTCTGTTTTTTTTCTTTTATCGGACACTACTGGTTTTTTTATAGAATTGCTGTGATTTAAATCAAAAATTATTTTATGAATCTTTTATTGACTTAATACATCTAACATTGCAAATTTAATAATTTATTTTAAACAATAAGGAAAGAACGATGACAGAACAGTTAACAAAAGCGGATTTCTTGACTAAGGTATTTGACTACGAAAACAAAAAAGAGTGGGAATATCAGGGTGAATTACCTGCAATGATAGATTTCTGGGCAGATTGGTGTCAGCCATGTAAAATGGTAGCTCCGGTTCTAGAAGAATTATCCGAAGAATATGCTGATAAAATTAAAATATATAAAGTTAATACTGAAATTGAGCAAGAATTAGGTGCAGTTTTTGGAATCAAGAGTATTCCTTCTCTGCTTTTTATTCCAAAAGGAGGAAAACCCCAAATGGCTGTCGGCGCTTTACCAAAAGAAACCTTAAAAGAAGCAATTGAAAATGTACTTTTATCGGTTGAAGCTGACGCATAATTTTTGTATATTTGTAAATTATATGTATAAGGCTGGTTAGGAATTCTAACCGGCTTTTTTATGTTGTCATCAAAAAAAATAAATCATAATGGGAACATTTTATGTGTTTCTGTGGTATTTGCAATGCTAATCTTCCTATACTGATATTTTTTAGCTGAAAATATTGATGATTTTAAGACAGGAGAACTGCTTTGAAAATTACAAAACAATTCACAAACCGTGAAAGTCAAAGTTTAGATAGATATCTTCAAGAAATCGGGAAAGTGGACCTTATAACTGCCGATGAAGAAATTAAATTAGCCGGTCTAATACGACAGGGCGATCAGGAAGCTTTGGAAAAATTAACTAAGGCAAATTTAAGATTTGTCGTCAGTGTCGCAAAGCAATTTCAGAATAAGGGACTTCCTTTAAGTGACTTAATTAATGAAGGCAATATTGGTCTTATTAAAGCTGCAAAAAAGTTTGACGAAACCAGGGGGTTTAAGTTTATCTCTTATGCAGTCTGGTGGATCAAACAGTCAATTATGCAGGCAATAGCCGACCAATCCAGAATGGTTAGATTACCCTTAAATAGAGTTGGTGCTTTAACTAAAATTTCTAAAATAGCTTCGCAGTTGGAACAAGAATTTGAAAGAACTCCTTCAACTGAAGAAATTGCCAAAGAACTTGACATGAGCGTTAACGATGTCGCTTATGCACTAAAAGTTTCAGGTCGTCATGTATCTGTTGACGCACCGTTCTCACAGAGCGATAATGATAAGAGTAGTTTGCTCGATGTGATCTCGAATGATGATCAGCCTACACCAGACGATGACTTAATGTCAAGTTCATTGCAGAATGATATTGAAAGTTCACTTGCTACTTTAACTGAAAGAGAAGCTGAAGTGATAAGATTATACTTCGGGATCAATAGTGAATATTCTGCAACACTTGAAGAAATTGGCGAGATGCTAAACCTTACCAGAGAAAGAGTTCGCCAGATAAAGGAAAAAGCTCTTGTAAGATTGCGACATTCATCGCGTAGCAAAAATCTTAAGGTTTATTTAGGATAAATCTTTTTACATAAATGTTGAAAGAAAAAGGTCAGATAATTATTTATTGTTTGACCTTTTTCATTTTAACCGGAATTATGCAATAGAGTTAAGATAAAAAGTAACAAAACAAGAAATAGATAGTTAGAATAAGGACTTGCCCCGATTTACTCGGTCTT
>QILJ01000569.1 GCA_003233295.1 Ignavibacteria bacterium
TTTGCACAACCTAATGTTCGCTTAATTTTAAAATTATCTAACAATAGTTGCCGATATTCTTAAATTCGCTTATTTCGCAGGTGGTTTATTAAATTTTCCCCACAAGGGATCAAACTTTATAAGGAAGCATAAAATGAAATTATATTTAAGTATTACAATTATTGTCATATTGGGTCTTTTAACCGGATGTTCATCATCCTCTGCTATCAACGATTTTTTCGGTATAGAGATGCCCCCGAGTGAGGTAAACTATTTTAAAATAATCGGTTATACCGAATCTTCAGGAATCTCTTACCAGAGCACAAAAAACATGAATCCCGATATTAATGCATGGGCGGGATTAGAAGGAACTTATATCAGGATCAAAATTACAAACAACACCGACGAACCACTTGAAATAAATTATGACTCAGATCAGTATTTGCTGATTGAAAAAGATGGGAAAGAATTTATTCTGAATAAGGGAGACAGGGTTGACTATAACAATCTGAACCCGATTGAACCTAATAGTTCAATTGAATTAGTTCTGGAATTACCCAAAGACTATTGGTCAAGAGTCGGCGTTAAGCAGAACCCTGACTATATGAAAGATTTCACAAGAGAACAGAATACACTTACGTTTGAAAAGGAAAAAATCAAAGACATACAAATAAAATTCGGTTATACAAAAACTATAATTCTTAAGCCTGTAACGGAAACTAAAAAATAATTATTTCGATCTTACGGTAAAAAACAAAATTATAGTAACTGCCACTGCAGTTATTGCTATAACCGGCTCTATGATACTCGGGAGAAATGGTTTGGAAGGAACATTAGCTTTTGTGAACGGCAACGAGTTATTTTCAATAAAAGAATATTCGTCGTAACTTATTGTATCAACGTTACTTATTTCAAATGTATTGGAGCTTATTACAACCCCCTCTTTCTCAACTATATAGTTGCCCATAAGATTGAATTTTCTTTCCAGCAAATAACCTCCGAAGATGCCGTCTTTAAAAAGATTGGGATATTCAACACCGGCATAGGAAATAGTATAACTGATTTTGTTTGACATAGTAGAATTGTTATCAATCTTAATACCTTTTTTACTTAGATCAGAAATGACTCTGTCGTTTAAAACCGAGTATTCAGAAGGGGTGTTGTTTTCAACTAAATAACTATTTGTTGTGTCTTTTAGAGCAGATGAAATTTCTTTTGTTGATTGATCAACTAATAAATTGATTCTCTCAAGATTGGATAATGTTTGAGAGAATAATTTGGTTGACGGAATTGTTATTAGAAGTATAACAAAAGTTATTGAGTTTATAAGTTTCAAAATAATAGCAACAAAAATAATTTAATAAATATTAACATAATGAATCATTAAGCTAAAAATCAACAAATATAGAAATGTAAGATTTAGAGAAATTATGAACTATACTTTTCTCTGATCGTATTTTCCATAATATTTAAATTTAGTTTAGAAAATTAGTTAGGTCCTGTCTATTAATCTACAAGAAAAATATCTTCGAAATATTATAAGTTATAAAAGCCATTACCCACGCAACAGTCATAGTATAACCGGCGTAGAATAATGTCCACCTCCATTTACCTGCTTCACGATGAAAGACAATGCTTGCAGCAAAACACGGAATGTAAAGCAGGACAAAGACCATCAATGCAAGCGCAACCGCTTTGTTATAATTAGGGTTTGCGAGTAATTTATCGTGCAGATCCTGCGAAGTTTCATCAACATTACCAAGTGAATAAAGCGTTCCCATTGTTGACACAACAATTTCCTTAGCGGCAATTCCGGTTATAAGAGCAATTCCTAATTTCCAATCAAAACCAAGCGGCGCTACAATAGGCTCAATCCATTTTCCTAATCTGCCAATAAACGAATATTCCAACTGTTTCCCGGCTTCCTGTAATTCAAGCTTTGTTAAAGTAGCTGCTTTTTCATCCTCGTTATATTTATCCGATAATGTAACATCATTTCTAAATTGTTCATATTCCGTCTTGATGTCCTCACTAATAGGATAGTTACTTGTAATCCATATCAATATTGATGCAGCCATAATTATAGTGCCCGCTTTTCTTAAATAAATCGAAGCTTTCTGCCACATCTGCAGAACCAGAATTCTGAAAGAAGGCATTCTGTAGGGAGGCAGTTCCATAACGAATGGTTCCGAATCATCATGAAAGACTGCACTTTTTAACAGACGTGCGGTGAAAAGCGCAATTAAAATTCCAAGAAGATAAATTAGGAATAGGATATTGCCAGCTTCGGAAGCCGCAAAAAACGTTCCCGCTATCAGAACATAAACAGGAAATTTCGCGCTGCAACTCATAAATGGTATTATCAACAAGGTCGTGATTCTATCACTTTTGTTTTTCAAAGTTCGGGTTGCCATAAAGGCTGGTACTGAGCAGCCGAATCCGGTTACCATTGGTATAAAGGATTTTCCATGCAGCCCGACTTTATGCATTACCTTATCAATAACAAAGGCTGCGCGAGCCATGTATCCCGTTCCTTCAAGAAAAGAGAGAGCAAAAAAGAGGATCATAATATTCGGCAGATAAACCAGAACGCCGCCAACACCGGAGATAATGCCATCCACAATAATTGAGCGAGCCGTCGGCTCTGTTATGATCTCTCCTACTGCGCTTCCCAGCCAATCGAAGAAATGCTGCAGCCACTCCATTGGAGCATTACCGAGAGTGAAAGTCATCTGAAAAATCAGCCACATAAAAAACATAAAAAGGGGAAGACCGGTGATCCTGTTTATCAGTATACTGTCGATTACTTCGGTGACTGTCTTTTTCTTTTTAGGTGCAAACTTAACCGTTTCCTTTATTGCTCCCCGGATAAGTGCAAATCGTTCTTCTTTTAACATTAATTCCGGGTCGCTGTCAAATTCTTTTTTTGTTGTATGCAGTGCTTCCATTAGAATATCATTGACCTTTACCCAGATAGGATTATCTTTTACAAGCTTATATACATCCTTATCACTCACAAGCAGTTTAATGGCAAGCCATCGGGGAGAATACTTTTCCGAAAGTTCGGGATCGGTGGAAAGGATATTAGCCAATCTTTCGATAAACCCTTCCATTGTCGCGGAGAAAGACAGCTTGTTTTTTTTAATATTGATCTTTCCGGTATAAAGATCAACTATATGATCAAGAATATCTGTAATGCCTTTGCCATGTGTAGCAGATGTCGGGATAAAATGTGTACCGATTAGTTTTTCAAGCTGATCAAGATCAATTTCGGTTTTCTGAGCTTCAATTTCATCATACATATTCAGAGCAACAATAAGATTTGCTTCAATATCAATCAATTGAGTTGTAAGGAATAAATTTCGTTCAAGATTTGTAGTATCGACTACGTTTACAACCACATCAGGTTTTTGATAAAGAATATATTCTCTTGTTATTATTTCCTCAGGAGAATATGTAGTTAAGCTGTAAGTACCCGGGAGATCAATTATTCTAATTTTAAAACCGCGATGCTTGATCACGCCTTCATACTTTTCAACTGTAACACCTGAAAAATTACCAACCTTTTGATTTGCCCCGACGAACTTATTAAATAGGGATGTCTTGCCTGAATTGGGATTGCCTACTAATGCCACTAAAATTTGATCTTCGTGCATATAATTCCTTAGTTGATATGAAATTAAACAGTGACAAATAAATTGTCACAATATTCATATCTAATAACTTACCTTCTCGTTCCTAAAATAAACCCCAGCGTTTTTTACTATGACCATTCCCTTTGTGTATCTTAACAATTTCAACGTCTATATTCGCCGCTTCTTCAATACGTAATGACAAGTAAAAACCATTAATAAACACCTCCATAGGATCGCCGAGAGGAGCAACTCGAACAACTTTTAATTTAACCCCTTTCACAAGTCCCATATCTAACAAGCGGTATCTAATATCGCCCTTAGCGCCCATCTTTACTACCTTAACAGCATCACCTACTTTGATCTTATCCAAAGTGATTTTTGGTTGTTCGACACACTCAACTAAAATTTTTGTGGAAAGTTCATGCCCGATCAATATCTCGGTACCATTTTTAACAACATGAATTTTCCCCCTGCCATTTTGCCTACTACGAACAGTAACTTCGTCTCCGATTTCTAAACCAAGAGATCTAATATTTTCAACCGCGCCAATACCGCCGTCGATATCAACAATTTTTCCTTTTTGGTCAGTTCCGCAATATGAAATTCTACTAATCATAAATATTATAATAATTTTATTATTTAAACTTAATCTTAATAAGAAGCAAAATCAAATTCTAAATTTTTAAGTAATCGATAATTGATAGTAGCAAAAAATAATTGAATTTATTAAAAGATTCATTATCTTGTTATAATA
>QILJ01000164.1 GCA_003233295.1 Ignavibacteria bacterium
TTTTATATTTAGACTCATTCTTTAAACTAATTTATTCTTCTAATGATTCAAGTTTTGCATCTCGTTTGGCTTCAAACTTAAAGAATTTCCCGATAGCAATAAATAACATCGGATACATAAAAACGCCTAAAATTGTTGCTATCGTCATTCCCCCGAGCAACGCCATTCCCATTACTTTACGAGCTTCTGCACCGGCGCCTGAAGCAACCACCAACGGAAATACTCCAAGTATAAACGAAAATGCCGTCATTAGAATTGGACGGAAACGGAGTTTCGCTGCTTTAACGGCAGCATCAAAAAGAGACAATCCTTTTTCAAATTCTATGTTTGCAAATTCAACGATCAGAATGGCATTCTTTGCCGCCATTCCTATTAACATTACAAGCGATATTTGGGCGAAGATATTATTCTCGTAACTTAAATCGAAAAAGCGTGCAAGCCAAAGCAAAGACATTGCGCCGGATATTGCAAATGGAGTTCCCATTAAAATTGCCATTGGTATTGTCCAGCTTTCATATTGGGCGGCAAGGATCAAGAATACGAACAGAAGCGAAAACACAAACACAACAGAGCCAGAGCCGGAAGCCTTCTTTTCTTGATATGACATGTTGCTCCAAGAATAATCCATATCGGCAGGAAGAACTTCAGCCGCTACTTCTTCAAGTGCAGACATTGCCTGAGCCGATGTATATCCTTTTGCCGGACCTCCGGTTAATTCAACTGCACGGTTAAGGTTGAACCTGTTTGTAAAATCGGGACCTTCTATACTTTCCACATCAACAAAAGCGGCAAGCGGAACGCTTTGTCCTTCCTTGTTCTTAATAAAAAACTGACTTATATCTTTTTCACTCACCCTATATCTAGGTTCTGCCTGGATATATGTTTTATATAATCTGCCGAAGCGGTTAAAGTCATTAACATACGCCCCACCAAGAAAAGCGCTGATGGTTGTGTACATATCATTCAACGGTATTCCCGCTTTCAGTGCTTTATCACGGTTTAGGTTAAGATACCTTTGCGGAACATTTGCACGGAAAGGAGTAAATATCGAGCCGATCTCGGGACGCTTCATAGCTGCCTGCATAAACTTAACAGAATTCCTAGCCAAATATGCAGGGGTGTTGCCTCCTTTATCAAGCAGCATCATTGTAAAACCGGAACCGTTTCCTAGTCCGGGAATTGCCGGCGGACCAAAAGCAAAAACTTGTGCTCCCTTTATTTGGAACAATAATCTGTTCAGCTTTTGAACAACCTCCTCCGCGGTTAAGTCTCTTTCAGACCAGTCAGTTAGTGAAAGAAAAATGAACCCTCCGTTTGGAAGCATACTACCGGAAAGCATGCTGTAACCCGCCGCAGTTGTTATATATTCAACTTCGGGAACTTTTGAAATAATTTCCTCAATTCGTTTGGAAATCTCATCGGTTCTTTGCAAAGACGCCGCATCAGGAAGCTGTATGTTAACAAAGAGATATCCCATATCTTCTGCTGGAATAAAACCACCAGGCAAAAACATACCAACAAGACCGGTTCCAACAGTGATCAATACAATAAAGAGAATTCCTCGCTTTACTTTTCCTGCAACTACATTTGTAAAAGATATATACTTTACTGTTGATTTATCAAACACACTGTTAAACCAACCAAAAAACTTTCCGAGAATTCCTTTGTAAGGTTTTGGTTCTCTCAATAGTAACGAACAAAGAGCCGGACTGAGAGAAAGAGCATTGATTGATGAAAAGATAACCGAAACCGTAATGGTAATTGCAAACTGCTGATACAAACTGCCTGTAATGCCAGCCATCATAACAGTAGGAACAAATACTGCAATGAGGACAAGCGTTGTTGCAATAACTGGTGCGGTTACTTCTTGCATGGCTAACTTAGTTGCTTCTTGCGAGTTCATACCTTTAGCAATATTTACCTGCACCGCTTCAACAACTACAATGGCATCATCAACAACAATTCCTATAGCTAAGACCAAACCCAGCAACGATAAAACGTTTACTGTAAAACCAAGCATCGGGAAAAGAATAAAAGCGCCAAGTAATGATACCGGAATAGCAATAGTAGGAATTAAAGTTGCCCGCCAATCTTGGATAAATACAAATACAACTAATACCACAAGGAGCAAAGCGATAATAAGGGTTATTACAATTTCCTCAATACCTGCTGTAATTGGTTTTGTAGCGTCAATTGAAATATCGTACTTCATGCCTTCGGGAAATTTTTGTGATAATTCGTCAATTGTAGCTTTAACTTGGTCGGCTAATTCAACGGCATTTGAACCTGGTGCTTGATAGATGGAGATAATTGCAGACTGTTTTCCATTGAGTCTTGTAAAGGCTTTGTAGGTTTCAAGTCCTAATTCAACCCTTGCAATATCTTTTACCTTTACCTGTGACCCGTTTTCGTTAGTACGGACAACAATTTCACCGAATTCTTTTTCCGTTTGAAGTCTGTCTGGCAGCCTTACCGTGTAAGTAAATTCCGTTCCCGGCGGTGCTGGCTCAGCCCCGAATTTTCCTCCCGGAACAATTACGTTTTGTTCCCTAACAGCATTCATAATTTCCGGTATTGTAATGTTCATTTGTGCAAGTCTATCGGGTCTTATCCAAATTCGCATCGAATAATCACTTGCGCCGAGAACATCCACGCGCCCGATACCTTTAATACGAGCAATAATATCTTTAATGTTTATCAAAGCATAGTTGCCAAGAAAATTCTGATCGTATCTTCCATCGGATGTTAATGTGATAAGCATCAAAATATTAGGAAGTGATTTTTTAGTAGTAACACCAAGTCTTTTAACTTCTTCGGGTAGTTTGGCTGTTGCTGCGGAAACTCTGTTCTGTGTAAACACAGTGTTCATATCCGGGTCTGTCCCAACTTCAAACGATACTTGGATATTCATTGTTCCGTCGTTTGAGTTTGTCGATTTCATATATATCATATTATCGACACCGTTTATCTCTTGTTCCAACGGCGAAGCAACAGATTGCTCAACATTAACAGAGTTAGCCCCAGTGTATGTTGCACGAACTTCAACTATTGGCGGAGTAATGTTAGGGTATTGTTCAATTGGTAACCCGAGTAATGAAATTATTCCCACAATGGCAATAATAATAGCTATTACCATCGCAACAATTGGTCTTCTTACAAAAAAACTACCCATATTAATTCTCTACTTCTTTAGTATTCAAATCTTCTGTATTTGCTTCAACCGGGTTAACAGTCATTCCGGATTTAACTTTCTGTAATCCTTCATAGATTACCTTATCTCCATCTTGTAATCCTTCTTTTACAAGCCAGAATGACCCGATGGTATCTCCCAATTTGACTTTCCTTTGTTCAACTTTGTTTTCGCTATTAACAACAAAGACCATAAATGTTCCTTGTAGTTCTGTCACACAACGCTGCGGGATTAAAATTCCATTTTCTATAACATCAATTTTTGCGCGAACTTTTCCAAAAAGTCCAGGACGTAATAATCCGCTTGGATTAGGAAATGAAGCCTGTACGAGGATTGCTCCCGTTTGAACATCAATTTCCCTATCAATAAATCGAATATTTCCTTTTTCTTTATAAATTGTACCGTCAGAAAGAATTAATTGTAGATTGTTTTCCCTTCTTTTCTTAATTACATTGGTAATTTCCTTTGCAAGAAACTCCTTAAAAATTCTCAGGTAATCTGCTTCGGTTAGATAGAAATCTACCAGCACAGTATCAATTTGAGATATGACATTTAATATTACCGGATTAGGAGCCTGTCCGACAAAATCGCCGACTTTGGCTTTTGTTTTACCAATAATTCCGGTTATAGGCGCTCTTACTCTAGTATAGCTAAGTTGAATATTAGCTGCACGGAGATTAGCCTCAGCAGCCTCCACCATGGCTTTCGCCGCTTCAAAATTTGCAACCGCAGCATCCAAATCGCTTTGGCTGACGGCATTATTTTCCGCTAATGGTTCAATACGGGCTAATTCACTTTCAGCATGAGCAAGGTTTGTTTTTGCTTCAGCTAGTTTACTCATTTGAGCGGCAGATTGTGCTTCGTATTGCTGGCTTTCAATAATATAGAGCAATCGACCTTTTTTTACGGTACTTCCTTCGCGAAAATGGATACCTTCGAGAAATCCGGCTACTCTAGCGCGTATTGCAATATCTTTTCTGCCGGCAATACTGCCAACAAAATCGTGATAAATCGGGACAGTTTGTGCAGTAACTTTATACACTTCAATATTAGGAATAGGTTTGGATGTTTCTTCCTCACTGCATGAATAAAGAATTATAGCAAAGCCTAAAAAGAAAATTACTTTTAATAACTTCATATTTAACTCGGGTTATATTTAATACTAAAAAAGATGAGA
>QILJ01000086.1 GCA_003233295.1 Ignavibacteria bacterium
GACTTTTCAGAAGTAAACTAAGCCAAGTCGCTATATCTAAATGACTGAGTCGGTTCTACTTATCAAACAACGACTTTACGACCCACCACTACTTACGGTTTTGAAAGTGAATAGCGTTGAAAACCCCGCACTACGCATAGCAAAATCATTATGTAAATTCTCTAATCCTCATCTTTAAGGTCATTCTTAACAGCCCAAAACTCACCCCACTCTTCAAGTAAGTTCCATGGGTAAATACCGTGGTCGTATCCGTCTTTCCAAGTGATTTGAATTGCATAACTTCCAACCACCTGGATATCAGCAATTTCATATTTGCCGGGTTTGTCTGGACCTTGTGGAGTGGGTTCATAATGCTGCCAGAGGATCGTCTCTCCTTTGTTTGTTGCGTCTGGAGATTCGTCTCTCAGAAATTTGAGTGGTATGGTATGCTCTCTTCCGTCATTCCATTTTATAGTGAGTGACTCTTGTTCGTTTTTTGTTATTTTTACCGGACTTAACATTTTATGTTTTTCCTATCTTTTTTAACTACTAATCAATTGTTGAATTGCTATTTAAATAAGTTACAGCAATATAGCAATGCAACAATTTAACAATTATATTTAGTATCCATTTCAGAACACTGCTTAATTAATGCAAGCGATTCAAGCGATTCAGGAGAATCACTCTACAATTTAAATTAAAAAATATCAGCTATCGAACTGTAATCCGGATCAAACAGACGTTTATAATTTGTTAGAGCATAAGCATCCGTCATGCCGGAAATATAATCACACACAATTCTTGCGCGCTCGTTTTTATCAGAACTGTTTTTAATAAGCTGATCAGTGAAATTCGGCAGAAGTTTTATTCCGCTTATTTCCTCAATGTAATTTTCTTTGAACACATCAAACATCATCTGAAGCATTTTGTTTCCTTTGAATTCCATCTGATGTAATTGCGGTGAGTGAAAAACCAGATCGACCGCAATTTGCTTGTACATATTCACCCTCTCGATAATTTCATCATTAACTTTCAAAACATATTTATAGCGATTAGTCAAATTGTCCATAAAGGTTTTGCGTTTTTCAATTGAACATGCAAGTATGAACTCCCCAATCTGCGATCCGAACTTCGATTTATATTTTTCATCCCGTATCCATTCGATAATTTTATTGAGTGTTTTCGTGTTATCTTTAGTGATTGAGCCACTATGCTTCTCTTTCCATTTCTCTAATTTTTTAATTGTGATAAACCCGCCGGAAATTGAATCGACAAGATCATTCACTGCGTAAGCGGTATCGTCCGCCCAATCCATTATTTGGCATTCGATGCTTTTAAAATTATTTAATTCATTGGGGTCGTTTAATTGATTTGGAAGTATTGCATCACCGAATACAAAATCGATGTACTCTTTTTGATAGTTATAGATAAAATGATTTTTAGGTTTTTCAAAATCTGAATAGAGCGCCTTATATTTTAAAACCGCATCAAGAAAAGCCCGGCTTGGTTTCATGCCGCGTCTTTTCTCCCCGATTGTGTAAAAAATATCGGTCAAAAGTCTGAGTGTTTGTGCGTTGCCTTCAAAACCGCCGTAAGGTTCCATCAGCTTGTTTAAAGTTCGTTCACCTGCATGACCGAAAGGAGGATGCCCGAGATCATGAGCTAAACAAGCGGACTCTACCAAATCCTGATCGATATGATATTCATCGCTGAAAATATCTTTATGCTGCTTTGTAACAAAATTACAAATCGATCTTCCGATCTGCGCAACCTCAATGGAATGAGTAAGTCGGGTTCTGTAATAATCATTTTCTCCGGGCAAAAAAACCTGTGTTTTTCCCTGTAGTCTTCTAAACTCGGATGAATGAATTAGTCTGTCCCTATCAATCTGGAATGGAGTTCTATAATCTTTAGGTCGGCTGCTTTCGGAGACACGTTCAAAATCAAAATCGCTGTAAAATTTATTCTTCACTTTTTCATTCCCAATTATTAATTCCGTCTCCAAACAATTTTATCGCCGATCTTAATTCCCAGAGAGTCTGTATAGCCAGCATTGACCTCAATGACAAATTGAGCAGGTTTTGTAGAGGCATAGTGTCCGGTATCAAACGGGACGGCATTTTTACGAATTGTAACGATCTCATTATTCCCGTTAACAAAAATAATATCAAGCGGGATAATAGTGTTTTTCATCCAGAATGACTGCATTGTTTCATTTTGAAAAATGAACAACATTCCTTGATTTTGTTTCATCTTTTCACGGTACATCAATCCTTGGGTCCTAGAGTTATCATCGCAATTTCAATATCTATTTTTGAAATATACTTATCAGTACTGGTTAAGAATGTTAACTCGCCGTTTTTCACAAAGTCAATTGTGGTATAAGATTTCACTGCTGTTTTCTCATTATTATTTCGATTAAAAAGATTAGCAAATGCTAAATACAAAAGTAATCCGACAATCAAAATAATTCCTATTATCTGAAAAACCTTCGATTGCTTTTTCTTGGAAGTCTTCTTCGTTTTCTTGGTCATAACAATTCATTATTTATTAGAAAATTATTCGATAATTTAAACATACAATTTACAATTTTTATGGATTTGAAAGTATGTTCAAATTAATACTGGAAAGAAATAAATTAGGGTTAACGGAATCACAATTAAAAATGATAAAAAGCGGCTGGGGTGCCGATGCAGTTGATAATGCTGTTGTTCAGAAGATAACATATAGTTCTGATGGGTTGAAAGTAAAGGGCTACGTTGCTTATCCGAAAGATGATTCTAAAAAATATCCGTGCATTATTTGGAACCGGGGAGGAATTGGTAACGCCGGCGCGATTGATTCTTTCAATGCACAAGGTATTTTCGGGCAGTTGGCAAGCTGGGGATATGTTGTTTTTGCTTCGCAGTATCGAGGCAGCGACGGAGGTGAGGGCATTGATGAATTTGGCGGGAGCGATATCAATGATGTGATGAACTTGATTCACTTGGCAGAAGAAATTGAAACGGCTGATAATTCCAGATGGGGAATTGAAGGTTGGAGCCGCGGCGGAATGATGACCTATCTTGTATTGACAAAAACAAATCTGTTCAAAGCAGCAATTGTAACAGGAGGTATTGCAAATCTCAGATGCAATGCTGATGAAAGTCCGTTTATGAAAAAATTATATCAGGCAACAATGGGACAGTATGGAAGCGAAGATTTCCAGAGCGAATGTAATACCCGCTCGGTTATTAATTTTGCAGATAAATTGTCAACGAAGACTCCGCTTTTGTTAATGCACGGAACCAACGACAAAAGAGTGCTGCCGCACGACACTCTTGACCTCTCATCAAAGCTAATAGAATTGGAGATTAAGTTTAGGCTTGTAATGTTTGAAGAAGGAGATCATTTTCTAAAATCTCACCGCAAGGAAGTCGATGCATTAAGAAAAATGTGGTTCGACAAACACCTAAAGTAAAATCGCAATTAATTGAGTCTAAGTCATTAAAATTTAATGTAAAGATTAGTATATTTGTTAATTAAATAAGACAGAAGATATGAAAATAATTGACATCCAAAATCAATTGGTAAAAGAATTTGAGGAGCTTGAATCTTGGGAGGATAAATATACCAAGATCATAAAACTCGGCAGAGAACTTCCGCAGATGTCAGAAGAACTCAAAACTGAGAAGAACAAAATTGAGGGCTGCCAATCGCAAGTCTGGATGCATGCGGAACTCAAAGATGGCAAAATGAAAATTGTGGCTGATAGTGACGCGATGATAGTGAAGGGCTTAATAGCTTTGCTTGTTAAAGTTTATTCCGGTCATGAACCAGGCGAAATAATGAGTTCACCGCCAGAGTTTCTGCAGAAGATTGGTATTGATAGGCATCTTTCTCCAACTCGCAAGAACGGGCTTGGGGCAATGCTTAAGCAAATTCAGCTTTATGCAGTTACTTTTAATGCCCTCGCCGCTGCATCAGGGCAATAATCAAAAATTTCATATTGGATTTTACAGTAATTTTAACGAGGTTAGAAAACAATGAGAAATAATATTAATGAAATAATTGCAAAGTATAATAATGAGTTTGATAATAAACTATCGGAAACTACAATAATCCTTGCAGCGGGACATGGAAAAAGGATTAAATCCCATACTTCAAAAATG
Source organism: Ignavibacteria bacterium (assembly GCA_003233295.1). The sequence continues at coordinate 4,131 of QILJ01000086.1, forward strand.
CTGCATAAAATTTGGGAAAAACCTACTGTTGAAAGGGTATTCGAAGCATCAAAAGGCGGACTCAAAAATGTCAACTCAATAATTGTTGTCGGAATAAAAGCAAATGATGTAATAAAAGTGATCGGTTCAAGATCGAACACAATGTTTGCTTATCAGGAAACTCAAAATGGTACCGGGCATGCGGTACAAGTAGCTCTTGAAAATATTAAAGCTGATTACGATGGAACTGTATATATTTTGCCTGGTGATATGGGGCTTATTGATAGTAAAACAATCAGTAATTTCAAAAGAAATTTTGTTAGGTCCGGTGCAGATATGATGGTGCTTACCGGAATTTATGAAGGTGATCCGCAGAATAACAATTATGGAAGAATTGTTAGAGTAAAAGATAAAGATGTTAACGGAAATTGGTCAGGTGAGGATAAAGGAAAAGTAATAGAGATCATTGAGCATAAAGACATTCTGAGTCTGGAAGCCGGTAAGCCCTACATTACAAGTTTTAAAGGAAAGGAATATAGTTTTACTAAAGAAGAACTAATCAAGAACAACGAATTCAACTCCGGTGTTTATGCGGTTAATTACAGAAAAATGAAAAAGTTAATAGGTCAACTTGACAGCAATAATGTACAAGGTGAAATTTATATTACTGATTTGATCTCTGTATTCAACAATAACGGATTGACTGTTCGTGCAGTGCCTCCTCGTGAGCAGCATGTTCTTATGGGTTTCAATAATAAATCCGTTCTTCTGCAGATGGAAAGTATTGCCAGAGATATAGTTTATGACAAACTAAAAGATATTGTTGTATTTGAAGATCCTTATGATTTCTTTATTCATGAAGATATTGTTGAACAGATAATTAAATTAGATAAAAAAGGTCAGCCGCTGGATATTATAATTGGCAAAGGCGCCCATCTTGGTAAAAATGTTAAGGTAAATTATAATTTAACTTTAATGAAGAATGCTTGTGTGAAGGGGAATGTTAAGTTTGGTGAGAATATTACAATTTCTGAAAATGTTCACTTATCTACACATGAAGATCAGACTTTAAAGATAGGGAATAATGTTGAAGTACTTTGGGGAAATATCATAAAAGGAAATATTGTAATTGGAGATAACTCCAGGATTGAATCAAGTGTGAATATGACCGGTAGTGATGAATTCCCGCTTAGGATTGGAAAGAATGTAACAATCAAAGGAACCAGCTATATATTCGGCAGTATTATTGAAGAAAATGTTTTTATTGAACACTCGATTCTGATTAAAAAGAAAGTTGAAAAACTTGAAACAAAAAACGGAGATGTAAGAAAGATCAGATTTTATCTGCCTATGCCGGAGGGTATTGATTCTATTTCGGATTTATAGGAGGCTTTGCATAAACTAAAAATTGTAGCAACTTTATTTTTTGAATAATATTTATTGCTTATTTTACTCTGTTTTAGATGCTACGCCCCCCGAGAGTAAAAAATATTAAAGCAATATACTCAAAACAGAATGATAAAATAGGCTATTCAAAGACTTTTTAAAATAAAAAAGCGGTGCATGGATATTCCTGCATCGCTTAAAATTTCTAAAAATCTAAATAAAAATTATTCAGCGCCTAATTTATTTACATGTCTTGTAAGGGAAGATTTTCTTCTTGCTGCTGTGTTTTTGTGCAGTCTTCCTTTGCTTACCGCTTTATCAATAAATGAAACAGCTTCTTTTAGTGTGACTTCAGCTTCTGTTTTATCAGTTGAAGCATGAACTTTTTTCATGAGTGTCTTCATCTCTGATAGCGTCGCTTGATTCCTTACTCTTCTTTTTGCATTTTGTCTAATTCTTTTTTTCGCCGACTTATGATGCGCCATAGTTTATCCTAAAATTATTATTAACAAGTTTACAAATATACAATTATCGATTCTGTATGTCAAACTTTTGGTTTTTCAGATTTCACTCTAAAATTAATATTACTATTTTTGTAACTCGATTAAAATAAAAGTCTTATGCTTAAAGTAAACGAAATATTTCATTCAATTCAAGGTGAAAGTACCTTTGCCGGACGCAGATGTGTATTTGTACGGCTGACCTATTGTAATTTGCGCTGCACTTATTGTGATACGGAATATGCATTTTACGATGGTGTGGACAAAAATATAAAAACAATTATAGAAGAAATTAAAGAGTTCAACTGTAACTTAGTTGAAATAACCGGCGGTGAGCCTTTAATGCAGGATAAATCACTTGAGTTGATGAAGGTTTTATGCGATCTGAACTTTGAAGTAATGCTTGAAACCGGAGGGAGTTTTCCAATAAAAGATGTTGATGATCGGGTGAAGATAGTCATGGATTTAAAAGCTCCTTCGAGCGGTATGGTGAAAAAGAATCTTTATGAGAACATTGACTTCATAAAACAGAGTGACGAAATAAAATGACGAAATAAAATTCGTGATCGGCAGCAGGGAGGATTATGAGTGGGCAAAAGAAATTATAGAAAAATATCAGTTAAATAAGAAATGTCAAATTTTGTTCTCAGTTGTCTTCGGACAACTTGAACCGGTTACAATATCCGAGTGGATATTAGAAGATAAACTGGATGTAATATTTCAATTGCAGATGCATAAGTATATTTGGGAACCTGACAAGCGAGGAGTATGATGAAAATATCAAAAGATTTTAGATGGGAAATGGGGCATAGACTTCATTGTCATAAAGGGAAATGCTTTAACCTGCACGGACATTCGTATAAACTACAAGTAATTGATGCGAATACCGGCATGGTGTTAGATTATTTCGATGTTAAAGATATTGTGGCTCCTGTAGTAAATAAGCTTGATCACACAGTTGTTGTGTGGGATGAGGATACTGAGCTAATTGAGATGTTAAAAAAATTAAACACCGCACATGTAATTCTACCATTTGAAACCACAGCGGAAAATCTTGTGGGTTATTTTTTAAGCGAAATTTCCAAAGCAGATATTCCTTCCGGAATCAGAAAACTAAAAGTACGTGTCTGCGAAACCGAAAACACTTATGCTGAAGATGAAATTGAATTATGATATTAAAAGTTATAATTAAACCCGATCATCAATCTTAACATATGCTTCGGTTGATTAATGGCATCGTCAGCATCTGCGTATTTATAATCTTCCCTCGGATTTATATTATTGTCGTCAGTATTATAACTTGTATCGTGTCCATCTATGCTACTTGGGAAAAAATAATCGTAACCGGCATGTAAAACCAGATCAAATTTTTCACTCATTGTAAAGTAACTTTCTAAACCCGCGCCAATACCCCATTGGTCAGCTGTTACTTTAAATTCTTCATTTCCGCCTATGTAGCTAAAGAATGCTGTAAACATTGTGTATCGAGGCCCGAAGAGAATAAAAGTCCTTTTTGTTGAAAGAAGATTGAGCTTATACATAAAATCAAATCTAAAATCTAAAATATCACCGCTTTCTTCCGGCACTCCATTAGTATTATTATTGATAAATACTTTACGCGCAAGCATAGCATCGCCGCCGTTTGTAAATGTGTAGCCAAGTCCTAATTTAGCCTGTAATGGAAAATCTTCAGCAAAATTGGCTATTTTTGCATTTGCACCAATACTGAATCCATTATAATAACCAAGTTGTATTCC
>QILJ01000147.1 GCA_003233295.1 Ignavibacteria bacterium
ACAAAATGCAAGAGTAACCGCAACTGATATTAATTTTGCTGCCATAAAAAATATAAAGTTAAATGCGGAGATGAACAGCGTTGAATTAAACGTCCTTCATTCAGATTTATTTGAGAACATTCCGGAACAAACTTTTGATTTTATCATCATCAACCCGCCTTACTTTCCAAAAGATCCAAAAACCGAAAGTGAGCAGGCATGGTTTTGCGGCGGTGATTTTGAATATTTTAAATTATTGTTCAATTCACTTTCTAATTATATTGGTAAAGATTCAAAAGTTGTTATGATTTTATCGGAGGTTTGTGATATTCAAAAAATAAAATCTCTTGGAACGGAAAATGAATTTGTATGGAAATTAATGATAAAGAAAAAAAAATGGGGAGAAAAGAATTACATCTTTGAAATAAAGAAGCTATAATTAATACAACGATTCCCAATCCTTGTTTAATTATTTCTTTAACTTCGGAACGATACGCAGCATATATAAATATAAATATTCTTTCTTTGCTTTTTTATTTATGAATTTGATTCATTTTTGGGTTACATTTATTGTGAGTCAAACCGATTCGTCCTTTTAAGACTTGGAGTATTGATTTTCAGAAAAAACTTTTTTATTTTTAATATTGATAAAGTCAGCATATACCTCGTTTGAGATAGATAAAAAAGGAATAGCAATTAAGGAAGAGAACAGCCAAATTATAATAAAAAGATTCTAAGTTCTTTCTTACTGGGATTGCATCAACAAGAACTGATAGCAACAGTGAAATATGATTAATGGTTGTTACTTACACAGATTCTAGGTCTGGCAAGTTCTAGAGGCAGACACAAAAACTTTTTTTTTACACTTACAGAACCAGCCAATAAATTCTGTTTTTCCCATAGGAGGATACCGGCGTGATATTAAATGGATTTCTCAATACGCTTACGATTTTTAACCTGGGCCAGAGATTTCTCAGAGGGCAGTGGGCTGATCCTGATAAGAGGGCGATAAAACGTCATAGATCAGAGTTTTATGCTCAAGCTTGGGAAGATGCAGCCGCCCAAACAGGTTCGACTATCGAATCGCTGGGTGAAGGCATTTTTAGAATTACCAATGGCGGAAATGGTTTTGTAGTATACCAGCATTACACTCCTTTGATAGACGCCGCGGTCGAGCGGTTAATTCTAAATAAGGTGATCACAAACAAATTCTTAAGTAAAATGGATGTGCCCATACCGCGTTACATCCACTTGAAGGATCTTAGTATCTCCGCCGCTAAATCATTTATGTCTGAAATTGACGGGCCAGTGGTTGTTAAGCCAGCATCTGGTACGGCTGGAGGAGATGGCATAGTGACTAATATCACACGAACACGTGACCTTTACAAAGCATTGGCTTGGTCTAGAGCATTTTGCAAGGAAACTATTATAGAAGAACAAATTAGAGGTGATAACTATAGACTTCTTTTCCTTGACGGAGAACTCCTGGACTGCATCATCAGACGACCTCCCACCGTTACCGGTGACGGTGTATCATCAATTCGTAGCTTAATTCGTAAGGAAAACAAAAAGAGAATAAAAATTGGTCCGCAGTTAGCTCAAGATCTCATTTATATGGATATGGACGCAAAGAGCACATTAGTAGCCCAGGGTTACAGTTTCAATACAAAACCAGATAAGGGACAGATCATTAAAGTAAAGGATGTGATAAATTGCAATAGGGGAGAAGAAAATGAGAGTCCGCCGGAAGGTCCTGCTGAATCGCTAATTTCGCTGGGCAGAAAGATATCAGAAACTATTGGAGTTAGGTTAGTGGGAGTCGACATTATCACAAACGATTTGACAGTGGATTTAAGAAAGTCTGGTGGACGGGTTATTGAAATCAACACACCACCCGGTCATTATTATCATCACATGAAAAAGGGTGAAGGATGTTTTGTAGCTTTGCGGTTATTAAAACAGCTTCTTGAAGATCAGACGTTTAAGCTGCAATCCTCTCAGTCGTTTAAGCAAGCGAGCACTTCCAGCTTCGCTAATCCTCAAATTAAAAGTTAAATTATAATAGATACAATAGGAGACTCTCTATGCAAGACAATAATACAGATAAGGCAATGAAACCAAGATACAAAGGACTACATCCAGGTCCGGGATTTCGGATTAGAAAAAACATTGAGCGTCCGGTGAAGGAGCTGATTGACAAGTATAAAGACATTAGAACACCGCATATTTCGGATCTAACAAATCGGCTCTTTACCTTAGATTCGGGGATAAAGAATCTGATTAATGACAAACAAATTTTAGGAACTGCCTGTACGGTAAATGTTTTCCCTGGGGATAATTTAATGGTTCATAAATCCCTCGACATTGCCAAACCCGGCGACATTATCGTTGTAAATGCCGGAGCCACAACAATTAATGCTATCATTGGTGAATTGGTTTGCCACAAAGCAAAACATCGCGGCATCGTAGCTTTCGTGATCGACGGATTAGTAAGAGACGTACCTGGAATTAAAGAAGTCGATTTTCCAGTCTTTGCTCGGGGTGTTTCACCAATAGGCCCATCGCACCGTGGTCCAGGAGAAATAAATTACCCGATTAGTTGTGGTGGTATTGTTATCAATCCCGGAGATATTATCTGCGGAGACGAAAATGGCGTGACTGTCGTGAAAAAAGAAATCGCTGAACAGTTGCACACAAAGCTTGAAAATAAAGAAAATTCTCTTCGAGAATATATTGCCAATGTCGAAAAGGGTATATTTTCAAACGCATGGATTGATGAGGTACTGGACGCAGCAAATTGCGAATATAATGACAATTAAGTGCAAGCCATTTTAGGCAGTCTCTGAGATTACTTATTAGATAACACAAAATGGTTAACCGAATATGTAATAAGAAGGACCCATTTTGATACTGAGCTAAGATCATATCAGCTTTCACAAAAAAGTAGGACATCAGTTTAAATAGGAGGTTTATTTCGAATGAGTAGCATAAAAATCGACCATAAGACACTCCAAAAATTCACATTTGATATCTTATGCGCCTCTGGTGTTGACTCTAAAGAAGCAACAATCATCGCTGGCGTATTCGTCTGGTTCGACTTGATTGGGCGGTATGCTCAAGGCGTCGGTCGGTTGCATGTGTATTTGAAACGGCTTCCAAATAATTTAATTAAATCTCCCTGTCATCCGGAATTTGACCAAAAATGTGATACCATTCATCTTCTTAATGGCAACGATGGTTTCGGACATTATCTGGGTCATATTGCGATGTCTAAAGCAATTGATATCGCAGATCAACATGGTGTAGGTATAGTTAGCGTAAGTCATAGCAATCATTTTGGGTCAGCTTCTTATTATGTTGACTTAGCAACCCAAAGCAACAAATTAGGATTTGCGTTTAGCAATTCGGTTCCCCACGTTGCTCCGTTTGGCGGTATCTCACCGGTTCTTGGAACTAACCCATTTGCTTTCGGAGCGCCGATGAAGAATCAAAAATCGGTGCTGGTCGATTTTTCTACTGGTGCAAGTTCTGGATCAATGATAATGAAAGCTGCCGAAGAAGGTAAGACAATTCCGGAGGGTATTGTTATCGATGAAGAAGGCAATTCGATCGTCGATCCGAAGGCAGCCGTTCATGGTATAGTTTTACCTTTTGGTGGCGTCAAGGGTTATTGTCTTGGTTTAATGGTGGAAATTTTAACCGGAGTCATTACAGGGGCAGCCATTTCTCATGAAATAGCATCTCTTCATAGGAATTTCGAAAGGAGCTCAAATATCGGGCACTTTTTTATGGCAATTGATATATCCGCCTTTATGCCAATAGGGGATTATTACGAACGTATGGATCAGCTAGTGATGTGGATAAAAGATGTTAAACCACAAAAAAATATTAACGAGATTCTCATCCCTGGTGAGCCGCAATGGTTATCTTATGAAAAACAATTGGCACAAGGCATCGAGTTGGATGATAAAACCATTAAATCTCTGAGCAGTTTGGTTCAAGAGATGGATATCGAAACCCCTTGGTAAAATGAAACAGGTAATGAACGTGTTCTAAAACATCACTGTCATATTCGGAGACCACACAAGAAGTAATTGAGAGTTCGATCCCAGATCGAATTAACCTTTTCTTAATCTCCGAAACTCTCGAATATCCCAAGGATCCCTGTCTAATTTGTTGTAAAAAGACCATTGGAGGGAAAGAGGTCCAAGAAATTATTAGCTATAGATACCCCATCGAATATGACAATATCAAAATAGAGGAGGCCTAAGTGAGCGTTATGAATAAGAAACTTGAGGTTGTACAGATAATACCGTTGAGAAGCTGGTAGCGTTGCAGCAACAGGTTAAGGGGATGAGTAATCAGATTTTTGCAAATTTGTTACTTTCTTAGGAGGTTTGGAGTGAAAAATATTATTTCTAGAATTGAATCTAGGATAATTGCTGGCAAGAGAGTTTATGGTATTGGAACATCTGTAACATTGATGATTTTCCTAAGTCCATTTTTTATTGTATTCTTTATTTGCATATTTCTCCAACTTTCATCAACTCGCCCTGTAGCCGTCTCAATCATAATAGAGAATCAACTAGTAATGGGATCGTTAACCTCTATATTTTTAATTGCAGGTGGGTTTCTAGGACTTCGATTGGTTTTGCGGATCAAGAAACAAGAAAAAGGACTTCTTATGTTTTGGTTTTACCTGGCATTATCTATTGGACTTCTCTTTATTGGCATGGAAAAAGTGCGGTGGGGACAACTGTTTTTTATATCTAAGGTTCCGTCTGGTTTGAGTAATATAAATCAGCAAGAGGAAACTATTATCCATAGTCTCCAATTTTGGCGGAAGCACTTAGAACTCCTTCCAATGACATTCGGGCTTGCAGGTCTCTTTGGTGTTTGGGTTTCAAACAGACCACACCTTTGTAAAATTAGTTCGCCATATATTCTTTGGCCATGGTTTGCTACTATTGCTATTATTTCTGCAATAGATCTCTCTTCTGATTTCTATGAATTATTACCTATACTTAATGATCCCGTGGATGATCTGGAGGAAGTTATGGAAATGATGGTTGGCATCTCAGGATTTCTCTTTATTTGGCTCAATACGAGAAAGCTTCGCTTTGGAGAAAAGGAATAGTTTAGTTGAAGAAATTCTGTAAATAGTCTTTAGGCTTCGGGAAAATATTGAAAAGCATTTTTTACACAGTCCAATTCAAAGATAAAAACACAGGTTGGAAAGTTGTTGAAGAAATTATAAATGTTGCAAATACTAAAATAAAAGAATCAATATTAGGTAACAGTCAAAAGCAAGAGGATACACTTTATCAAAAGGGCAGAGAAGACTATGTGGATATTAATAATGGTTGGATACTAAACTGGTGTTGTAAAAACTTGGTAACAAATTATACGCAATAATACTTTTCAATCCTTTATTATTTCTTTGCATAAATGGGCTTTCAAAACCATTGATTAATCCACATTGAATCGCTTAACGACAAGGTAGAAATCTGCAAGAAGTCTTTGGCCAGTTGAAGGGGTCAGGGCTTTTTTTACTATTCAATTCTTTCAACTAATCTTTCCCAATTATTAAATATTTTGTAATCAATAATCAGCTTAACAAGTTTATATTTCAGGAAATATGGTTACCTTTGTACTTGTTGCTGAGAGGTTTATAACAAATCTCGAATTAAATATGTGTCTTTTGATATTAAATTGTTGTATAGTACGTTTTAGCTCTATAACCTTCTGTTTATTCATTAGATTATCTTAACACAAAATTATTGTAAACAGCATGATTCCGGGACTATCTTATTTATAATATTTAACCGAACGCCCTTAAAAAATAATTGTGAATCTAATAATTATGGAGAGTCGAGATTAATTTTCGAATATTTATAACTGGCTCTGGAATTTCAGAAAAAGCTCAACAACTTTTAATAGATGATAATTGTATCATTGAAGTAGGTGATCCAAACGATACTCCAGAAGATATTGCGCTCAAGTTAGAGAGATTTGACGCAGATGGGATTATAGTGAGGCAGGGGAAAATTACGAAAATGGTACTAGAATCAGCAAGTAATTTAAAAGTCATCTGTAAACATGGCGTTGGAATTGAAAATATTGACATTGATGCTGCAAGTAAAAAAGGAATTCCTGTTCTTTTCACTCCACGTGCCAACTATGAATCTGTTGCAGAACATACGTTAGCATTAATATTAGCTTTAATCCGAAGAATCCCAAGCCAGGATGCATCTATTCGCAGTGGAAGTTTTGATAAAAGTAAATTTGATGGATTGGAACTTTTAGGAAAATATTTAGGAATTGTAGGATTTGGTCATATTGGGAGGCGTCTGGCTGAGCTGGTAGCACCATTCAAAATGAATATATTAGCTTACGATCCATTTGATATAAAGGAGATATCGCAAAAATATGTGAGGAAGGTTCTGCGCCCCGAAGACTTATATATGCAAGCCGACATTATAAGCCTGCATTGTCCTCTTACACCATATACAAAGAACATGATTAATGAATACAGTATACGAAAAATGAAACCCGGTGCCATGATTATTAATACTGCACGAGGTGGCCTTATAAATGAATCTGATTTATTTTACGCATTACGAGAAAAAAGAGTTTCAGGTGCAGCAATTGATGTTTTTGAAGATGAACCTCCCCGCCCTGATAACCCATTATTCCAATTAGATAATACAATATATACTTCACATGTCTCCGGGATTTCTGATAACTCCTTTATAAATATGGGTATTCACTCTGTAAATTACGTACTCTCCGTACTGAAAGGAAAACAAGTAGATATTGATTCTGTGATTAATAGAGAAGTTTTATAAAGAATAAACTGGAGTATTCACTTCTGTACAGTTGCTTTATTTTCGATTATATTT
>QILJ01000305.1 GCA_003233295.1 Ignavibacteria bacterium
ACATAATGATTCATCAAATCAAAATTTTGAATATCGCCTTCGTTCTCGCCTTCCAAATGATTAATAAAAATATTGATCTGCAGAGGAGTTGGATATTGAGGAGCTTGAAGAGATATACTCCACATTGGAAAAACAAAGAGAAATAAAGGCAAAATTGCCGCTGTTAACATTAAAATTTTCGATAATTTCATAATCTACTCTGAATTAAAAAAGGGATATAGTGTATTAGTAAACTTACTATATCCCTATGAGAAAAAAAAGTAATTACATTTTAAAGACCTAACTATTCTCCGTCAAGTGACCATTTAAGAGGCGTATTTGATCCTCTTGGAGATACACGCACATATCCTTGCATCTCTTGATGTAATGCAGAACAGAAGTCTGTACAGTAAAATGGCCATACACCCACTTGTTTTGGTTCCCAAACAAATGTTTCTGTTTGACCAGGCATAATCAGCAGCTCGGAAGTATTGGCGCCAATCATAGCAATACCATGAGGCACATCATAATCTTGTTCCAAGTTTGTAACGTGGAAATAAACTTTATCGCCAACTTTGATCCCCTCAATATTATCAGGTGCAAAATGGCTTCGGATAGTTGTCATATAAATATGAACTTCTTTTCCTTTCCTAACAACTTTTGTTTCTCTTTCGCTTTTAGTGGCATAAGGATGTTTATTATCTTCCAGCCTATATATCTTCTGGGAATTTGGAGCAATTAAAGATGCCGGTGCGGCAGCAGCATAATGAGGTTCTCCAATAGTTGGAAAATCTAGTAACAATTCCATTTTATCGCCAGTAATATCATATAATTGTGCTGATTGACAAACTTCGGGACCAGTCGGTAAAAAACGATCCTTTGTAATTTTGTTCAATGCCACAAGATATTTACCAAATGGTTTTCGCGAATTACCACCAGGGATCATAACATGACCTACTGAGTAATAAGTTGGTTTCCTATCAATAACTTTCCAAGTACCTAATTGCCATTTCACTACTTCAGAAGAAATGAAGAATGATGTATAAGCATATCCTTTATCATCAAATTCAGTATGTAATGGTCCCAAACCAGGCTGAACAACGGTACCTGCATTTATCGCATCAAAATTCAGGATCGGAATTCCATACGCTTCACCGTCAAATTTTTTGTCTTCAATAGCTTTAAGCATTTTTGTAAACGAATGTACGGTTAATGAAGCCGCTAATTTTCCTGCACCAACAATATATTCCCCTGATGGATCAACGTCACACCCATGAGGTGATTTTGGTGTTGGCAGGAAATATACTAAACCTGGCAGCACTGATGCGTCTAATATCTTCACTTCTTTCCTCATAGTAGAAGTTGCAGTATGAGTGTTCTCATCATATTCGTTGTGTGCATATTTTGTCCGCATCTTTTTGAACTTACCTGCCTTGATATATTCCTCAGCTTTTTTCCAATTGATTGCAGCAATAAAATCTTTATCGTTTTGAGAAGCATTAACTTCTAATAGAGTGTTGGCTTCTTCTGTATTATAGGTTGTAAAGAACATCCAGCCGTGTGATTTACCTCTTCCAGGATGTGTCAAGTCATAGTCGAAACCAGGCATTAAAATCTGGAAAGCAATATCCATCTTTCCATCTTTCGGATCAATCTTTATAAAAGAAAGTGTTGCCTTAAAATTTCCTTTATATTCATCAATCGAGATATCTTTTTGAGGAATCGGCACACTGAATCTTGTACCAGCAATAACATACTCACTATTTTCTGTAACAAAAGAAGAACTATGGTTACCGGCACTATTCGGAATTTCGATTATTTCTTCGGTTTCAAAAGTTTTTAAACTGATACGAGCAATACGAGGTGTATTGTTTGCATTGATGAAACACCATCTCCCATCAATTTCACCATTAGTTTGTGAAAGATCAGGATGATGAGCATCATCCCACGGAACAAAACCATACGAGGTCTGCAGCATTGGTTTTGTTTCTTCGTTAAAACCATAAGCTTTTTCACCATCTAAAGCAAACACCGGAATTATCTTGAATAATCTGCCTGATGGTAATCCATATATAGCTAGCTGTCCGCTAAAACCGCCTGAAATAAAAGCATAAAATTCATCGTGCTCACCAGGTGGAACGAAAACTCTTTCAGCCGCGTTTGAAGTTAAGGCACCACTTTTGGAATTTTTACCATTTTGTCCGCAGCTTGTTAGGATAACTAAGAATCCTGCGGCTGCAAATAGAATGAATAATTTAATTAATGTTTTCATACTAATCCTTTCATTTATTTAATGATGTTAATTAATTTCCTGATGGCAGAATTACCTTATCCACTACGTTAATTACTCCATTGCTGGTCTGAATTGTTGCTAAAATTTTTGCTCCCCCTACAGTTACATTATCTCCATCCACTACAATTTCAAGATAGTCGCCAGCTGCCGTATAAATTTTTCTCCCCTTTCTTGCTTCCTTTTTTAATGCTTTAATATTGAATGAGCCTGGAGCAGCATGATTTGTTAAAATAAATGCAAGCTTAGATTTGTTCTCCGGTTTTAGTAGTGTTTCAACCGTTCCCTCGGGTAATGCATCGAAAGCAGCGTTAGTTGGAGCAAAAACCGTAAGAGGACCGGCATTAACAAGAACATGCTCTATTCCTGCCGCTTGTACTGCTGCAACAAGAGTTGTATGGTCCGGTGAGCTCATCGCAACTTGAAGGATATTTTTAGCTGAGACATCATCAGAATAGGAGGCTTGTCCTTTAGGAGTATTCTTTTCAAAATTATCCGACGTTCCTCTAGCGGATTCTTGATTCTCCCCCGAATTACATGCACTAATTAGAAGTATCATTACAAAAAATATTGCTGTTTTTTTTATCATGTGACATCCTTTGGATTGTTAAAAGTTAATTTAATTATTGAATATAGTTTTGAAGTTTTGCTCTATTTATTAGACTATGATTTTTTATAATAATAAAAAATATACTAGAATAAAATAAGAATTTTTTATCTGAATACAAACAAATTAATTAATTTGTATGGTCCTGCAATAGGTTGACTCATTTTGTTAATTGTCCCTACAAAATTAGTTACTTAAAGATAGTATATCTTTGTCACTTTCAGTAGAATAATTTTTGTAATAAACCTTCCATTTTCTCATTATTTTCTGTTCATTTGATAAGCAATATTAGGTGTATACATCTCCAAAGATCTATGAGGTCTTTCATCATTGTAGAATTTAATAATTTGTGACATCATGATTCTTGCTTCCCTATAATTGCTAAAACTTATCTGTTTCTCTGTTGTAAATTCTTCTTTCAAAGTTTTGTTTATTCATTCTTAAAAACCACGTCCTTCGGGCGTAGTAATGTTCTTGAGGCTTTGCCATAAAAGAATTATTATAGATTCATGAGTAATTATAAAAAGCAAAGTCATGTAATATATCGATGTGATTATCATATAGTTTGGACACCAAAATATCGTTACAAAGCATTAGAAGGCTTGGTAAAACACCAATTGGTCGAAGATCTTGAAATGCTATTATAGTGGAAGCAATGTGAAAAGAAAGAGTTAAATGTTCGAAAAGATCATGTTCATCTGATAGTAAGTGTACCACCGAAAATATCAACATCAAATCTTATGGGAATATTGAAAGGAAAAACGGCGATAAAAATATTCAAAAGATATCCTCAATTAAAACAAAAGCCATATTGGGGTAATCATTTTTGGGCAAAAGGTTATTGTGTTGATACAGTAGGATTTGATTAGGAAAAAATACGAAAATATGTAAAGTACCAAGAAGATAATGAACGAAAAGAAGAACAACAGAGTTTAAATTTTAACCCCTTTCATGGGTAAACCAAGTCCACCTTCTTAGAGGGTAGATGCTTTAATCTTTATCATTCTATCCTAGATCAGAATAATCCCAAAATTCATTTTTATCTTTTCGTTATATTTGCAAACTATATTATTGAAGAAACGAGACCGTAATGAAAGTAAAAGATTTAACTGATATCCCTAAAGCATATAATCCTAAGGAAGTTGAAGATAAATGGTATAAGTACTGGGAAGAAAATAAACTGTTTCACTCTGAAGTTGATGAATCGAAAGATCCATACACAATTGTAATTCCACCGCCGAATGTAACCGGTATGCTCCATCTCGGACATATACTTAACAACACCCTGCAGGATGTTTATATTAGATACAAAAGAATGAAAGGGTTCAATGCTCTCTGGGTTCCAGGCACCGATCATGCATCTATTGCAACCGAGTCAAAAGTTATTGCAATGCTCAAGGAGAAAGGGATTAACAAATATGATATCGGTCGTGATGAGTTTCTAAAGTACTGCTGGGACTGGACGGAAAAATACGGTTCTCAGTTAAGAAAACTTGGTGTTAGCTGTGACTGGGACAGGCAGCGCTTTACAATGGATAACCACTATTACAAAAAAGTAATTGAAGCTTTTGTAAAGCTATACAATGAAGGTCTTATCTATCGCGGTTATAGGATGGTGAACTGGGATCCGGCGTCGAAGTCTGCAATCTCAGATGAAGAAGTGATCTATAAAGAGGTCAACGGGAAATTATGGTATATGCGGTATCCCATAAAAGATTCGGACGAATATCTTGTAGTGGCTACAACCCGCCCGGAGACAATGCTAGGCGATACCGGTGTGGCTGTTAATCCAAACGACGAACGATATAAACATCTTGTTGGTAAGAAAATCATACTTCCTATAGTTGGTCGTGAAATACCAATATTTACCGATGATTATGTTGATTTAGAATTTGGCACCGGGGCGGTTAAGGTTACCCCTGCACATGATGTAAACGATTATAATATGGGGCAGCGGCACCACTTGGAGATAATCAATATCTTCAATGACGATGCCTCAACAAATTCAAACGTACCTGATGAGTTCAGAAATTTAGATAGATATGAAGTTAGAAAAAAAGTTCTGACAAAACTTGAAGAGATTGATGCGATTGAAAAAATTGAGGATTATACAAATAAAGTCGGATACTCTGATAGAGGCGGTGTGCCAATTGAGCCGTATCTCTCGGAACAGTGGTTCATGAAAATGGATGACTTATCAACACCGGCGCTTCAAGTTGTACAGGAGGGAAAAGTAAAGTTTCATCCGCATCATTGGATAAAAACTTATGAGCATTGGATGGAAGGAATTCATGATTGGTGTATTTCCCGACAGCTTTGGTGGGGACATAGAATTCCTGTTTGGTACCACAAAGAAACAAATGAAATTTACTGCGATGTTAATCCGCCCGAGGACATTGAAAATTGGAGACAAGAGGATGATGTGCT
>QILJ01000504.1 GCA_003233295.1 Ignavibacteria bacterium
TAAAAAGCTGGAAAAGTTTTCTTGGTATGTATGCCGGTGAGCATACAGCCGGTACTGAGTTTGTGATCGGTCCGCTGTTCGTTGCTCATGGCGCTTCTGCAAATGATATAGTATGGGGACTGCTCGTCGGTAATCTGCTTGCAGTACTGAGCTGGGCGTTTTTAACAGGTCCAATTGCTGTTAAGGAGCGTGTGACACTCTATTATTTACTTGAGAAGATAGGCGGTAAAAAACTCACAACTGTTTACAACTTGGTAAATGCGCTTATGTTCTGTTTCCTTGCCGGATCAATGATAGCTGTATCTGCAACCGCTGTTGGAATTCCTTTCGGCTTAACAATGCCAACACTTAATGACTGGTTTCCAAACAGTGTTGGATGGATTGTGGCGGTTGTTGCTGTCGGTGCAGTGACCACGGTAGTAGCAATGTTCGGATATAATTTAGTTTCAAAGTTCGCAAACATTGCCTCTCCTTGGATGATACTGGTTTTCCTTGCTTCTGCTGTTGCAGTACTGCCTGAACTCGGAGTACATTCATTGTCCGATTTCTGGGCAAGAGCGAATGATACTATCTGGACAGGCACACCGATGGAAGGACAGAGTCAATTCACTTTCTGGCATATTATGTTTTTTGCATGGTTCGCTAATATGGCAATGCACATAGGTATGGCAGACCTTTCAATTTTGCGATACGCTAAAAAATGGTATTACGGTTTTAACTCTGGTGCCGGAATGTTCCTAGGGCATTATATGGCTTGGATGGCTTCGGGCATTTTGTATGCACTTTTCTTGAAAGAAACAAGTTTCAGTACGGAATTTGCTCCCGGTCCCGTTGCTTACCGTGCTGCTGGAATTGCAGGAGCATTAACTGTTATAATTGCCGGATGGACAACAGCCAATCCCACGATATACCGCGCCGGGCTTGCGCTACAGGCAATTCGTCCCAAATGGAAAACTTGGAAGGTAACGCTTGTTGTTGGATTGATAACAACATTAGCTTCTGTCTTTCCTGCACTGGTAATGAAACTTCTCAACTTTGTTGCACTGTACGGATTGATACTCATGCCGATGGGTGCTGTGATAATGATGGATGAATACATAATTCCAAAATTAAATTTGTCACGGAAGTACGCTGAAACTTTTAACAAATCTTTCAATCTTGCTGCGGCAGTTGCTTGGGGAGTTACACTGCTTTTTAGTATTTGGTTAAATGTTGTATTCGGTGTTGAAGTATTTTTCTTAGGTTTACCCGGATGGTTTGTTGCATCGGCATTATACTTAGTCACAAGTTACTTTATTCAGAAGAATAAAACTAAAGGAGGAATTGAATAATGAGATCACTATTAAAGTTACTTTCGCTTATAGGGTTACTTGCTACAATTGTTCCTTCTTTCTTGGTCTTTATTGGAGTAATGACTTTAGATAACAATAAACTCATAATGGTATTCGGTACAATTCTTTGGTTTGCCACTGCCCCGTTTTGGATGAATAAGAAGGTGTAGAAGCCTTTATCATTATAGTGCTATGGATATATGTTTTGCTGTATAGTATCCGTTACGTAGGTTATCATTAAATGTTAGAATTATAATTGTATTTTATGAAAATTTCAAAATTCTCAATATTAATTATTTTATTCTTGTGTGTATTCTTATCGCAAAATTTATTTGCACAGAATAACAATTCATTCATGAATCCTCCCAAAGTGATTGTATTACCGGAGAAGGGAGATGCTCATTCTGCAGTAAAAAGAAAATTTACGGGGATCCCCAGTTTGGCAGTAAACAGTAATGGAAGGATGTGGGCGGTGTGGTATGCCGGTATCACTGCTGACGAAGATGACAATAATTACGTTGTTGTAGCTACAAGCTCGGATAGTATTAGAAATTGGAAAGAGACATTGATTATTGATCCCGATGGTTCTGGTGAGGTTAGAGCATTTGACCCCGAAGTTTGGATTGATCCAGATGGTAAACTCTGGATATTTTGGGCGCAAACTATTGGTCACAGGGGTACAATTGCAGGCGTTTGGTCATTAACAACAGAGAAGCATGATATTGAAAATCCTAAATGGTCTAAACCTAAAAGATTGACTGACGGTATTATGATGTGCAAGCCAATTGTTCTTTCAACAGGGGAATGGGTTTTACCGGCTTCAACTTGGAGATTAACAGATCATAGCGCTAAAGTAATTGTATCAAAAGATAAAGGAAAAACGTGGCAAGAGCGGGGAGCAGTTGATGTTCCTGAAAAAGATAGAGCCTTTGATGAGCAAATGATTATAGAAAGGAAGGACGGCTCATTATGGATGCTCGTTCGCACTAAATACGGTATAGGCGAGAGTGTTTCCAAAGATAGGGGCAAGACATGGAGCCAATTAATCCCTTCTAAGATCAAACATCCAAGTGCAAGATTTTTTATCCGCAGATTAAAATCCGGGAATCTTTTATTAGTAAAGCATGGACCAATTGACATGAAAATTGGTCGTTCTCATTTGATGGCATTTATTTCAAAAGATGATGGGCGTACTTGGTCACACGGTTTGCTGCTTGATCAGCGGAAAGGCGTATCTTATCCCGACGGTCAGCAAGTTGAGGATGGAACAATTTATATAATTTACGATTACAATCGAAAAACAAATCAGAATATTTTCACTGTTAGCTTCACTGAAGAGGACATTCTTGCTAACGATTGTGATAAAAGGATAATCGAAGTATTCCAGAAAAGAAAGACGATAAGTAAAGGTGGTGTTGGTCTCTAAAATAAATTAATTATTTAAACATACGCAAATACAGTTACCAATTTTCTCTTTATTTTACAGATCACACAATCTATTACTTGACCTATAATTGCAAATAAACAATCGATTGTTTATCTTGATTTAATAAAATATTAGAACTTACCAAAAATTAAAATTATGGAATACTGCCATGAAAAAGTTAATTCTTATCAAGACTTTTCTTCTCTTTTCTTTTTTCATCCTTTATTTTAATAATACTATTGCACAAACATCAAAAGCTTCTATGAAACATATAAAGCAGGAAGCAAAGGATCATTTCCCAAAACCTAAAAGTGGCGACACTTATGTAATTGCTCATCGAGGAGCGCATATTGGAATTCCGGAAAACACGCTTGCAGCCTATAAAAAAGCGATAGAATTGGGATGCGATTTTGTTGAGATTGATCTCCGAAAAACTAAAGACGGAAGATTCGTGAGCGTTCATAATTCAACTCTCGATGCATATACTGAAGGAAAGGTAACCGGAAAAGTTGGGGATTATACTCTTGGAGAATTAAAGAAAATGAATATCGGTAAACGTGTAGGCGTGGAATGGGAGAATGAAAGAATTCCAACCTTTGAAGAGATATTACTACTTTGCAAAGGTAAGATCGGTATTTATCTGGATTTGAAAGAGCCGGATGTAAAAGCACAAATTAGACTAATAAAACGTTTTGGTATGGAAAGGGATATTGTATGGTACATTCCGGCTTCACACATGAATGTAATAAAAGAAGTGAAAAAAAATTGTGATGAATGTTTTGTTATGCCTGATCCCGGTCCAAAAGAGAATATTGCTAAAGTATTTAAAGAAGTTCGTCCCCGTGTTATTGCAACTGATATGGGCGAACTAAATGAAAGATATATGAAAATTGCAAAGAAGTACAGTATTAAAGTATTTGTCGATGAAGATAAAGGTACAGAAGAGGAATGGAAAAAGATTTTGAGTTGGGGAACTGACGGTATTCAGACTGACAATCCGGAGCATTTGATAAATTACCTAAAGAATAGAAAATAATGATGATGAAAAAAGAACAATATGGTTTCATCTTAATTGCTGTATTCATAGTTAACTATTTCATTGGATGTTCTTCAGAATCTAAAATAAACCGTAAGGAACTTGTAACTCGCCATAATCCAACAATAACGGAAGTAGATTCCATGGCAGTGTTTTCAGTTGGGAATGGTGAGTTTGCTTTTACAGCCGGTATTACAGGCTTACAGACATTTAGCGATTACTACGATAACGGAATTCCTCTAAATACAATGTCCCATTGGGGATGGCACAGTTTTCCAAATCCGGAAAATTATAAACTTGAAGATGCAATAAAGTATTATGATTCACATGGACGTAAAGTTGGTTATGCTTCAAACCGTTCAGTTCCGGCAGCTGAGTGGCTGCGTCAAAATCCGCATCGTTTGGATCTTGGAAAGATCGGATTTATTCTTAAAAAAAGTGATGGTTCTGAAGTTAAGCTTGAGGAGTTGAAAAATGTTAAACAAACACTCAACATGTGGACAGGTATTTTAACAAGTTACTTCGAGATTGAAGATAAACCGGTAGA
>QILJ01000266.1 GCA_003233295.1 Ignavibacteria bacterium
AGAAGTTATGTAATGAAAAATAAAGATATTAGATGGATACAAAGATTCTCTAATTTTAAATCTGCACTTAAGCAATTGAAAGAAGCTGTAGATTTGTACAACAAAAGAGAGCTAAGCTTAATAGAAAAACAAGGTCTTATTCAAGCTTTTGAATTTACACACGAGCTTGCTTGGAAAGTTCTTAAAGATTATTTGGAATATCAAAGTGCTTTAAGCATAAGAGGCTCAAGAGATGCTGTTAAAGAAAGTTTCAAAATTGATTTGATTAATGATGGTGCAATTTGGATTGAGATGATTGAAACAAGAAATAACACCTCCCACACCTACAATAAAGATGTTGCCGAAAATACCGTGCTTGCAATTGTTGAGAGGTTTTTTGTAGAATTTGTTGATTTAGAAAAACAAATGAATAGTATTATAGATGAACAATCAGAATGAAAATGAACTTTATGGTGTGCCAATAGAAGTAATTGATTCTATAATATCAACTATTCGCAAAAATAAAAAAGTAAAAAAAATTGTTTTATTTGGTTCAAGAGCAAAGGGTAATTATAAAAAAGGTTCAGATATTGATATCGCAGTATTCTCTAAGAATTTAAGTTATAGCGAATTTATGAAAATTAAAGTTGATCTTGGTGAATTGATGTTGCCTTATACAATTGATGTTGTAGATTATAATGCTTTAACTAATATCGATCTATTACGACACATTGAAAGAGTTGGAATAATTTTATTCAAGAGTAATTAAAAAGTATTTAGTTAGAAAAATATTGAAAAGTATTCAAACGACAGACCTCCACATAGCGTAGCTGAATAGTGTCAACAATTACTTGTATAGAAGCAAGATAGGGCATTTTAGGTGTAAATTGGACATTTCGGACTAAGAAAAATAGATAGTTAATTGGACATTTGATAATATAAATTACGTAATAACAATAATATATCAGAAATATTGTCCAGTGTATTAACATTTTTCCCTTTTTAGTGTATCTTCTCCCATATAAGGAGGGGGCGATGCCTGAAGAAGTGATGTTTGAGCAAGAATCCACTACTGGAGACCCAGGAGGTAAGGAACGCTACGCTATTGGCAGAGACCTGGTTCTCACCATTTCCGGTCAGACTGCCATGCTCTATCGAGCAAGCATATATATCAGAACAGTTAATCTGTCCGACAAGACTTCACGACAGCTGTTCATCGTAGAGATCATAGAAGAAGAAGGCGCTATGAAGTCTCGTGTGGCGCAGGCTCTGAAGATATCACGGCAGACGATCGACAATTATCTGGCGATCAAAAAATATTTTGGTACTGAAGGATTGGTCCGTGGTTATTCTGTCCCGGATAGTAAGAGTAAACAGAAGCAGCAAGAGCTACATGCGCAGAAGCGACCGAGCGGGAACAAAGCGGAAATAGTGGCAGAGATCCGCAGGCAGGAGAGAGAGCAGAGAGAAAGGGAGAATCGGAATCTGGCTTTTTCGTTTAAAGGCGTGGGGAAAGCTGGGCAGATAGGAAGCGAGGATCAGATATTCTCCCAGTGCCACGAGTGGAAGGAGACACGCTACGCAGGAGTATTTACCTACCTGGTAACTTTGATCAGTGGATGGAAATGGCTTGAGTTGGTAATGGGCCATTTTGGGAATTCGTACAAGATATTTATGGTTTTTATCTTTATGGCGGCGCTTAATATTCGATCGATCGAGCAACTGAAGAACGTGCGTCTGGCTGAGGCGGGGGTATTGTTAGGGTTGGGGAAGCTTCCATCTTTGCCGAAGATATGGCGCTGGTTTTATACTGCTGCGGGTACGAAGTCTTCGCATTTGTTGCTGTGGGACTATTTCCGTCATCAGATAAGGGCAGGTCTGGTATCGATATGGATATGGTTTACCGACGGACACCTGCTACCGTACACGGGCAAGCAGAAGGTACACCACAGCTTCAATACACAGCGGCAGATGCCGGTACCGGGGCGTACGAATATGGTTACCTGTGACGGGAGCGGTAAGATAGTGGATTTTGAGATACAGGAAGGCAAAGGGGATCTACGGGGGCATATAAAGGCATTAGCGCACAAATGGGAGGGAGAGGTAGCGCAGATACCTGTTATGGTGTTTGACAGGGAAGGATATGGGAGTGAGTTTTTCTTCGGGTTGGTGCAGGACGGGATTGCTTTTGTAACCTGGGAGAAATATGCGGATGCGGCGGAATTGGCAGCGATTGATGATGATAAGTTTGAAGAGGAGTTTGAGTTCAACGGTAAGCGGTACAGCATATTTGAGGAGCAGAAGACATTTGTATATCGGCCTATAGATACTGAGACGAACAGGGCAGAGAAAGGCAAGGGGCATGAGTATGTGTTGCGGCGTATATACATCTGGAACAAGACATCGAAACGAAGAGTGAGTGGTTTGGCCTGGGGGCAGAGCCTGAGTAGTGAAGAATGCACCCGGGCGATACTGAGTCGATGGGGTGCATCAGAGAATACATTCAAACATCTGAACAACCGACATCCGCTGCATTATCATCCTGGATTTGAACTGGTAGAGAGTGAGAATCAAGAGGTAGCCAATCCGGAAGTCAAAGAGAAAGAGAAACTGATCAAGGGGGTGAAGAAGCAGTTGGGGAAACTGTACAAGAAACTGGCGAAGACAACAGAAAGTGTGAACAAGGATGGCGAACCGCGCAAGAACAGCAAGAGAGATCAACTGACGGGGCAGATCCAGCAGGAAGAAACCAAATTGCATGCTCTGATTGAGAGCAAGAAGCGATTGCCTGATAGGGTAGATGTTTCCACGTTGGAGGATTATAGATCGTTCAAGAAGATAGATGATGAGGGGAAGAATCTGTTTGATTTTGTCACAACATCGGTGTGGAATGCTCGCAAGCAAATGGTTGACTGGATAGGCCCTTACTACAATCGTGAGAATGAAATAGTTGATTTGTTCTATGCGATCACTGAATGTCAGGGCTGGATAAGAAGTACGGAAACAGAGGTGATCGTTCGTCTGGAGCCGCTGCAACAACCCAAGCGTCGAGCCGCTCAAACACAACTGTGCCGGAAACTGACAAGCATAGGGGCCCA
Organism: Ignavibacteria bacterium; assembly: GCA_003233295.1. Next base: position 3,078 of record QILJ01000266.1, read on the forward strand.
GACACCTACGGGGAAATGGCTAACTTTAGAGGTCGGCAGCTCCCCTCTCACATTTGGGGGGCAAATTTAGGAGGTCTGAAGTGGAAATACAAAGTACCACAACGAAAAACTTTGAGAAACTTACTGAAAAACTTTAATCTTTTCCGAATTAAATAAAAATTTACCAATAATTCGTGTATTAGCGGCTTTTTATTTTGCCGCGAATTCACGAATAAATATAACCTGGATTGCTTGCAATCTGAGATAAAAAATACTGTGAAAATTCATAAAATCTGTGTTATCTGTGTTCTATAAATAAAAAGATAAAAATGGATAATAAAAAATCCAAAATAATAGAAAAAATAAGCATTTATTTACAACAATTTAATGAGATTGAATTTGCGTATATTTTCGGTTCATTTATTTCGAGTGAAAATTATCACGACATTGATATTGCTGTTTATTTAAATGAAAAGTTTGATAAAAACGATTTTGTTAAATATCCCTACGGATACGAAAGCGGAATGAATAGTGAACTTAGTAAATTAACAAAATTTAGAATAGATTTTGTTGTAATGAATAACGCCGAAATCACACTTCAGCAAAGGATAATAAATAAAGGGGTGTCGTTGTTCTGCAAAGATAGGCGTAAAAGAATTTATTATGAAAATCATATCCGTAAACTTTATATAGATATGGCGTCTATAAGAAAAATAAAAAGAAAATATTTATCGAGAAAAATAACCAATGCCTGATATTGAAATTATAGAAAAACATCTACAAGCTTTTATTTCCGATTTGGAAAATTTAAAGAAGTATTCCAAAGTAACGGTTGATGAGATTAAAGGTGATAAAGATTTGCTTTGGATTTTAGAGAGAGGTTTATATCTATTGCTACAAAATTTGTTGGATATGTTGGCGCACATAGTTTCTGCAGATTTTAATGAAAGGTGGGATTATTACAATGATATTGGAGAAATTTTAGAACGAAATAAAATTATTTCAAAAAAAGAGCGTGATCTTTTGAATAAAATGATAGGCTTTAGAAATCGGTTAAGTCACGAGTATTTTTCTCTTGAGCTAGAAGTTTTGGTGGATATTATGAATAATAGGTTGGAAGATTTTGATAAATTTCTCGCCATAATTAAAGTATACTGTAAAATATAATTAAAATGTGTTCGTAAACTACAATTTAGAAATTAAGAAAAAAATCACTTGGCTATCAGCGGAAATCATAAAAATCAGTGGTATCAGCGTGCTATTCAAAATGAAAAAAAAGACCTTTTTCCGAATTGAATAAAAATTTGCCAATAATTCGCGATTAGCGGCTTTTTATTTTGCCGCGAATTCACGAATAAATTCAACTTGGTTTGCTTGCAATCTGAGATAAATAACACAGTGAAAATCCGTTTAATCCGTATCATCTGTGTGCTATTCCTAGAGCGGTAAACCGCAATGGATAATTGATAATTGAATGATTGGAACTTAAGTCATTATGACGATTTGTCATTTCGATTCCGACGTAGTTTGTCGGAAGAGAAATCCCTTACATTGTGCAGAATTACAGAGATATCTCACCCCGACAAAAAACGTCGGGGATTCGATATGACAGTGTGGTTTTGTTTTATTTGCAATAATTCGTGTAGCAGCTGCTTTCTTTTGCCAAATACGAACAAACGTAACTCGGATTGCCTGCAATCTAAGATAAAAAAAACACAGTGAATATTCATTAAATCCGTTTTATCTGTCTAATGCAGAACGAAATAATTATAACTTTGATAGACTTGGTAAAAACCTTTGTGTAACTTAATGGTACTTCACAAAGTCACACAAAGTATCACAAAAATCAAATTTAGAATATTTATTAAGCGAAAAATAAATTTTTGAGGTCGAATGATGGATATTATCAAGATTGAAGATATAGAAGATTTAA